>CAZDEI010000104.1:0-4239 GCA_964504325.1 uncultured Eubacteriales bacterium
CCGTATTAATGGGGCATCAAGCCCGTTTTTTTGACACGCTTATGGCGCGAAGAGTGCGACTGTCACCGTTTTGTCGGTGTCGGCGCGCTTTTCTTTTTGCAAGCAATTTTCAGCCTCGGGAAAGGAGAGTCGAATAATGTTAAAGGAGCATTCCCGTGATAACCCGTCTACGGCCTTATCGAAGGCTCATCCTCTGACCGCGCTTATTGCGATCGTCGGCCCGATGCTCATAACACTTTTCGTTTCGGAGCCTGTCGTGACCGTGGCCTCGCTGCTTGGAGCTCTGCTTTTCTGCTACTCCTCTCCCTCCACGCGGCTTTCTCTGCGAGAGTGTCTGTTTTTCGCCGCGATGCTTATTCTGCTTACGGTCTCAAATCCGCTCTTTTCCGACTCGGGTGAGACGCTGCTGCTCTCCTTCCGCGGCCTCACCGTTACGGCCGAGGCTCTGCTTTACGGTGCGAACACTGCCGCCGCAATGGTTGCCGTGATATTGTGGTGCCGCGCGCTGACCGAGGCTCTCTCCTCCGATCGGTTTGTTTTTCTTTTCGGGCGACTGCTTCCGCACTCCGCCCTTGTGCTCACCCATGCACTGCGACTGCTGCCGCTCTTCGGCAGACGCGCCGAGGAATTAAGGGATATCGCCTCGACCTCGGGTCGCCCTGCCGCAAGGGGAGCGCTCGGAAGGCTTCAATCGGCCTCACGGAGCTTTATAGCCCTGATCGGCCTTTCTCTTGAGGATTCTCTGACCTCCGCCGCCTCTATGAGGGCACGCGGCTACGGCTCGGGACGAAGCACCCGCTACTCGGCATTTAAATTCGGCAGGAGCGACCTGCTTTTGACCGTTCCTTCCCTTATGCTTTTTGTCACGGTTCTTACAGGCTGCGCCCTCGGTCTCTTGAATTTCGAGTTTTACCCGACCTTTTCCTTTCCCGAGCTCGGCTCACCGAGGCTGCTGTGCCTCTCGGCCTTTTCTCTGCTTTCACTGCTTCCCTTTATTTTTGAGATCAAGGAGGTCTTAAAATGGCGTTTCTTACTGTCGAGAATTTAAGCTTTACATATGCCGACGCAGAGGCTCCGAGCCTGTCGAATATTGATTTTTCCGTCGACAGAGGAGAATTTGTCCTGCTCTGCGGTGAAACCGGCTGCGGAAAAACAACACTTCTCCGCCTTATGAAAAAGGCGCTTGCACCCGTCGGAGCCCGCAATGGTAAAATTCTTTTGGAGAGCACCGACTGCTCCGCACTCTCCGACCGTGAGGCCGCCAAGCGTATCGGCTTTGTCATGCAGGATCCCGAGGCACAGATAGTAACCGATAGGGTTTGGCACGAGCTTGCCTTCGGCGGAGAGGCTGTCGGCATGAGGCCGGACGAGCTTCGACTCGCGGTAGCGGAAGCCGCCTGCTATTTCGGCCTTGACAGTCGCTTTAGGCAGGACACCGCCTCTCTTTCGGGAGGCACCAAGCAGCTGCTCAATCTTGCCTCAGTCATGACCGCTGCACCTGAGCTTTTGCTGCTTGACGAGCCCACCTCACAGCTTGATCCGATTTCGTCCGCCTCCTTTACAGCCGCCCTCCACAGGCTTAATACCGAGCTTGGCATAACCGTTATCGCAGTCGAGCACAGGCTTGAGGAGCTGTTTCCCCTTGCCGACCGAATCGGTATTATAAAGGAAGGCCGGCTTGTCTTTTTCGGCACTCCCGAGGAGGCTGTCGAATATGCAGGGCAGAACGATCCGTCGGTATTTGAGCTTTTGCCTGCCTCGGCTCGCCTGCACTCCCGTCTCTGCCTCGACGGCAGGGTGCCTCTTTCGGTTGCCGAGGGACGAAGAATGCTTTCAGGACTGCTCAAGGGTGAAAAGCCGTCCGTAATTGCCGAGGAGCCTCCAAGGCGTGAGGCCTCCGTCGCTCTTTCGCTTAAGGAGGTTTATTTCAGATACTCTAAAAACGCTCCCGACATTCTTCGCGGCTGCAGCCTGACCGTCAATAAGGGTGAGATTTTTTCTCTCCTCGGCGGAAACGGCTGCGGAAAAACCACTCTCTTAAAGCTTGCATCGGGACTTAAAGCGCCTTACAGCGGCCGCGTTCTGCGACCGCTTGAGGGCTCCCACCGAGGCGGAACCGTTCTTTTGCCGCAAGCTCTTAAGGCCTTTTTCACCTGCAGCAGCATACGCGACGAGCTTGAGTCTGTTTTCGACGGGCTGTCTCTTTCCGGCGAGGAGGCGAAAAGCCGCGCCGAGGAGCTTGCTCGCGAGCTCGGTATAGACGGCCTGCTCGACCGTCACCCCTATGATCTGTCGGGTGGCGAGCTTCAAAAATGCGCCCTGCTCCTACTGCTGATGACCGAGCCCTCACTTCTGCTGCTCGACGAGCCCACCAAGGGGCTCGATGCCGCCTCGAAGTCCTTTTTGGCAAGGCTTCTCGCCCGTCTTTCCGAATCGGGTGTGACTGTGCTGCTTGTGACACACGATGTCGAATTCGCGGCCGTCGTCTCCGACCGCTGCGGTCTGCTTTTCGACGGTGAGCTTGTCGCCTCTGCGCCACCCGCGGAATTCTTTTCACGCAACAAATTTTACACAACCTCGGCCGCTCGGCTCGCCCGCGGCTTTGTCGACGGTGCCGTTACGGTCGAGGCGCTGACGAAGGCCGTTCGCTCCTCGGTCGACTCCGTGTGCTTTGATGAAAGGATTGAGATAAATGAGTAAAGCCTGCGACTCCTCGAGGGGAGCACTGCTTCGACGGGTACTGTCGCTGATAATCCCGATTGCCGCGATTCCCGCCGTTATTCTGCTTTCGGCCACCCTTTTTCGCGACCGCTCTTATATGTTTACGGCGGTTTTTGTAGTCCTGCTTTCCTGCCTGCCCTTCCTTCTGGATTTTGAGAGAGGCTCGGGAAACGCCGCGCGAGCCGCAATGCTTGCGGTTTTGGTTGCGGCCTCGGTCGGCGGACGCTGCATATTCGCAGCAATCCCTCACTTTAAGCCGGTTGCCGCCGTGGTTATCATCACGGGAATTTATCTCGGACCGAGCTCGGGCTTTTTGTGCGGAGCACTGACCGCGATACTTTCGAATATCGTCTTCGGGCAGGGCTCATGGACCCCCTTTCAGATGTTTGCATGGGGTATCGTGGGACTGCTTGCGGGTCTTTCGGCCCGTCTTCTTAAAAAGAGTGTTCTGCTCACCGCAGGCTACGGAGCGCTCGCGGGAATTCTGTTTTCCCTTTTAATGGATGTTTACACCGTGCTTTGGTGGGGCAACGGCTTTTCCCTTTCACGGTATCTTACCGCCGCCGTGCCCGTTACCGCCACCTATGCCGTCTCGAACGCTCTTTTCCTTTTGCTGCTCACCCGTCCTATAGGTCTGCTGCTTGAGCGAGTGACGAAAAAGCACGGAATTTGACGAAGCCGAGTCGCCTTTTATCTCGCGCTTTCGCTCCTTTTGCCGCCCAAAGTGTCCTCTCTCGGCAAGAATGTCCTCCCCGCGACTCCGTTCACATCGCTGTGGCGCAAAATGCCGTATTTGCCCCGAAACGCACTTATTTTTTGCCGATTTCGAATGTGATTTGTTTAAATTTACCAAAAAGCTTGTGAATATCGTTCACATTTTGTGCTGTTTTTCACTTGCTTTTCTCCACCTCTTGTGTTTTAATGATTACAATGGAAATCAATTTCCGACAGGCTTATTTTCGGTTTTATCCGAAAATGCGGCAAAAAGCCTATATCGAGGAGAAGGAGATCTGTAAAAATGGAAGCAAATATCAAGGTACTTATCGCCGATGACAGCGGCGAATTCGCAAGGGAATGTGCAAAGGCACTGAAAAGCAAGGGGATGGATGTCCATCTCTGCGCAAAAAACGGCAATGTTCTTTTGTCGGAGATCGGAATATGCTCACCCGATGTCGTGCTTGCCGACATATTTATGAGCGGAATAGATATTCTCGGCGTTCTCGACAAGCTCAAGCATCTTTCCCTGCCCAAGCTGCCGCTTGTTATGGCAATTTCAAGCTTCAGCAATCCGAAGCTTGAAAATCAGGTGCTCTCGGCAGGTGCGGCCTATTATTTCCTTAAGCCGTTTGATGTCGGCACCCTTGCCGAGCGTATACTTTTCCTGTGTAAAACAGAGCGTGAAACGGCACTTTTTTCATCTCTCAAGGACTCCGACGGCAGCTCCGACAAAACGGGAGCGCGTGACCTTGAAATAATGGTTACGGAAATAATTCACCAAATCGGCGTGCCTGCCCACAT
>CAZDEI010000105.1:0-4210 GCA_964504325.1 uncultured Eubacteriales bacterium
GAACTGTAACGACCGCCGCACCGGCAAGACAGAGAACCGCAACAAAGCCGGCTACCGCAACCCAAATGCTGACGGGAACAGAGGCAAGAGAAACATCGGTGGCAGTGGCAGAAAGAATGGAGTCATTGCCGGTCTTTTTCTCCTTGTAGTACTCGTAATCCTTTATGGCAGCATCGGAATCGGCCTCAACGGTGTAAAGCTTAACACCGGTGAGCTGACCTGCGGTATTGTTTGTTCTGTATCTGAGGTCAATGGTATATTGACCGGTACCGACTGCTATAACAGCAAGCTTGCCGTCTACCCAGACCTTGGTGTACTGAGGAGAGGAAAGAATGGCAATGTCATAAGCGGTGCCGACCTTACGCTCGAAGGAAGCGGAGGAAAGCACGGTAACGGAATCATCCTTGTACTGAACAACCTGAATGGCGTTCTCAAGAATCTTTACACCGACCTCATTGCGCTTGGTATTGGTCGAAAGGTTATATTTTCTGAGAGTGAACTCAACACCGTGATCGGTCTTGGTGTACTCGGGATTGACTTCATTCAGAGTGTAGTTAAATCTCCAAACAAAGGTAGAAGCATTCTTAAGACCGTTGATGTTCTTTTTACCCTGAGCATCGACGAATCTTACATCACCGGTATCATCGGAATAAAGGTTGGTGAATACACCGTCGACATACTCGGCAACGCAGCCTGCGGAATCCTTCTCGACGAGCTCGATATTCTGGAAGTAATTTAAGCCGTCGGCAGGCATTGCGGGAATAGACTCGGATCTGAATATCGGATCCTTCTTAAGCTCACGGGTAATATCGTCGATGTCGGCGGTAACACCCTTACCGAAAATGTGGTAATCGGTAAACGCAATCTTGGCGCCCTCGGTAACGATGCTGAGGTCGGGCTTAATATTCTTGGCAGTACCGGTGGGAATCTTGGCATTTACGATAAGATGCTCATGATTTACCCAAAGGTTGAAGGTCATCAGCTCGTAATTGAACTGCGAGGTGATGGTAACCTTTTCTCCTTCATTTGCGACAAAGGCTGAGGAAGCGGTTCCGCCGCCACCGTCCTTAAGAAGCTGTGTGGAGTCTCTCATAAAGGCTATGTTGTATCTTGAGCCGTCGATATTGGCAATACCTATACGGGGTCCTGACCATGCAGTTGTTGAACCGTCGGCCTGCTTTGAGCGACTGAGAACAACGAAGGAGCAGGAGGTATTTACAATATAGTTACCGCTGTACTTGACATTGGTAAACTCGGCGGTTCCCTGGAACTCGAAGGCACCGTTGAAGCAGGTACCGCCGGTGAAGGTTCCGAGGTCGGCAATGTCATCATATGCGGAGTTGTAAACAGGCTCATCGGGGACCGGCGGAGGAAGCTCGGCCTCGGTCTGATAAAGACCTGTTCCGTAAACACGGAGATCGGTAATCTTCGTGTCGGTAGTAGAGCGAGTTATGAAGTAGCCGCAGGGCTCTATGCTGTCGGCAGCGGTGAGATCAACGCTCTGAACCTGAGTTCCGTTGACAAAGGTCTTAAGGGAGGTTTCGGTAAGAACTACGCGGAGACGAACCTTATTTCCCTTTGCGGTTCCGACATAATTGCCGCTTCCCGCATAGCTTGAGCCGTCAACAAGGGTGTCACCGATGTTTTTGCTGTTAAGAGCAATTGCCGGGAAGTAGGTGTTTGTCGGACCCCACGAACCGGTGGCGGTGGAACCGTTTGCAGAAAGGCCGACTCGGTAATAGTCACCGTTTACCTTGACGGGAACAAAGCCAAGATGAGCTTCGGTAAATCTGTTGGTGGTGAGGTAAATGGTAGCACTGTAGGTTATGTACTTTCCGTCGGAAAGATCATAGCCGAGTCCCTCGAAATAATACGAAGTCATTCCGAAGCTGCCCGCAGAGGTTGCGGTAAAGTTGTTGGCATCGGGCATTAACACGGAGCCCTTATCGTAGCTGCCGCCCTTGATAAGATAGAACTTATCGCTCATATCGTTTTCAAAGGTTTCGTTATCAAGCGGAACCTCGGGCTTTGTCTCGGTCCAAACCTTTATATCCGAGAAGGTTACGGCAGCACCGGTAGCACCTTGCGCGGTAGCACCGAATATAAAATTCTCGGTGGAAAGTGTACCGAGCAAATATCCGGTCTGATTCTCGGAATCACCGAAGCCTGAGCAAACGACAGTCTCGGCATAGGCCTTTATAGAGCCGACAGACGGATCGTAAACAAGCACATAGGTGACCGAGTTCATGGAGTCGCCCTTGAACATTCCGTTGCCGCCCAGACCGCAGAGGTTATTCCAGCCGGGACGAACACCGGTACACTGATAGTTAGAGCCGCTCTTACCGTAGATGGGTCCGATTATGGTCGAGGGACCGTCCGGTGCAGTCACATTAGCGGCAGCGTTCCAATTAACCTTGAGCTTTGCATAAACAAGCTCGTCGGACTCATAATCGAGACCGTTGAAGACAACAGAGGTAACGCCGCCCTCTGCAGCAGAAAGATCGAACTTACCGGTATCCTTCCAAGCAGTATTGATAGCGGCATTATCAATGGTGAGCGACGCCGTTTTATCAGTGTGCTTTGTGGAATCGAATGTCGGCAAGTCGGCGACTGTGGCAGCAGCACTCGCCGTTGAAAAGCTCAACGGGACCGCAACCGCAAGCACCGCTACTATCAGCGCAGCAGACAGTATCTTCTTTGCGAGTGATCTTGCTTTCATGTTGAAAATATTCCTTTCTGTGATAGCTTCGTAACAACCGAATGCCTCCGTGTGACCCCCGTCACCTCATCCGATCATCACAGTTGTATACATTTAGTATTATAGCTATACTTGTGAAAATTGTCAAGAATATTTGCTTGAAATCGGTAAAAATATATTTATATTGGTCAAATAAAATAAAACGGTTACGGAGATGGTCAAAATCAACAAAGAACAATATTCCGTTTTAGTCAAAAAGCACTCACCGAAATCCAAAAAACTCAAGGATCTTCTCTGCGCCTTTACGGTCGGCGGCAGCATATGCACTCTCGGGCAGCTTTTGTACCTTGCATATTCCCATGCCGGTGCCGAAAGCGATGTCGCCTACGGCGCGGTATCCGTAACTCTGATATTTTTAACCGCTGTTTTGACCGGCCTCGGTGTATTCGACAAAATAGCCAAGGTGGGCGGAGCGGGCACCCTTGTGCCGATAACCGGCTTTGCGAATGCGGTCGTCTCCCCTGCCGTTGAATTCCGTGCCGAGGGGCTTATATACGGTGTCGGTGTCAAGGCCTTTTCGATTGCGGGACCCGTTATTGTGTTCGGTGTGAGCTCGGCAATCGTAATCGAACTCATAAAAATGCTGTTGAAGCTGCTCGGAGTGAATATATGAACAGAATTCACGGAAGCAGTATCATATTCGGTGAGCCGCCCTGCATTATCGCCAATTCGGCAACTGTCGGCAAAAAGGAGCACGAGGGCCCGTTGGGCGCATCGTTTCGGTATTTTCACGAAAACGAGCTTTGCGGAGAAAAAACCTTTGAGCAGGCCGAAAGCCGACTGCAGCGTGAAACCGTGCTGAACGCCCTCGCCGAGGCCGAGCTTAAGGCCGAGTCGGTCGACTGCATATTCGGAGGAGATCTTTTAAATCAGTGCGTCGGCAGCAGCTACGGACTGCGCGAGCTCGGGATTCCCTTTTTGGGCACCTACGGAGCCTGCTCCACCATGGCGCTTTCTCTGACGGAGGCTGCGGTGTTTGTCTCCTCAGGTGCGGCACGCAATGCCGCCGCGGTAACCTCCTCTCACTTTTGCAGTGCGGAGCGGCAGTTCAGATTTCCGCTCGAATACGGAAATCAGCGCACTCCCCTTTCACAGTGGACGGTGACCGCCGCAGGCTGTGCCGTGGTGTCGGGTGTAAGAAGCGAGGGCTGTCCCGTTATCACCTCAGCAACGGTCGGCAGAATATGCGACCTCGGCGTGACCGATATCAACAACATGGGAGCTGCGATGGCACCTGCCGCGGCAGACACTGTGGAAAGGCTTTTGCGCGACACGGGCACGGCGCCCTCGGACTACGGACTGATACTGACGGGAGATCTCGGCTTTACCGGCTCGGAGCTGATGCTCTGCCTGCTTGAAGAGAGGGGCATTCGATTAAATGAAGTCCACAACGATTGCGGAAAAATGATATTCGACAGAAATCGGCAGGATGTGCATTCGGGAGGCTCGGGC
>CAZDEI010000106.1:0-4173 GCA_964504325.1 uncultured Eubacteriales bacterium
CTATTATATCCGCCTCGCGGCAAAGCTCTGCAAGTCCGACCGTTTTCGAATGGCAAACGGTTACGGTGGCATCGGCGGCAAGCAGCAGCAGGGCCATCGGCTTTCCGACAATATCCGACCTGCCGATCACAACCGCCCTTTTGCCCGCCACGGCAATGCCGCTGCTTTTCAGCATTTCCATCACTCCCGACGGAGTGCAGGGTAAAAGCGAGGCTCTGCCGCCGAGCAGCAGACCCGTATTTACGGGATTAAAGCAATCAACATCCTTTTCGGGCGCTATAAGTCCCACTATTCTTGTCGGATCAAGCCCACGGGGCAGCGGAAGCTGACAGAGTATTCCGTCCACGCCGTCATCGGCATTGAGCCTTTTTATCAGTGCCTCAAGCTCCTCCTGTGAGGCAGTCTCGGGCAAAAGATATTTTTCCGACCTGATTCCCGTTTCGGCGCAGGCCCTTTCCTTGTTTCTTACATAAACGCAGGAGGCCGGATCGCTTCCCACCAATATAACCGCAAGAGTGATCTCCCTTCCCTCGGCGGAAAGAAGTGCCGTCTCCTCCGCGACCCGCTGCTTTACGGCGGCTGCTATGGCCTTGCCGTCAATTATTTTCGTCATCAGCATTCTCCGTTTCCGTGTCGGGAGCCGACAAGGCGGTGTCCTCCTCGGCGTAGGGCTCACATTCACCGAACACATTTTCATAGGTCATTTCGCTTGCTTTTGTGCGACGCCGCTTAAAGCCGACGGCGAGCATTACCGCACCGAACAGCACAAGCAGCACCGAAAGCGCCTGAGAAACTCTTATACCGCTTCCGAAGAGATAGAGACTGTCTGTTCTGAGTCCCTCAATCACCGCTCTGCCGGCTCCGTACCAGACGCAGTAAAGCGACGCGATTTCTCCCTCAAAGGCTCTGTGCCTGCTTACCTTATGGAGCAGCACAAAGCCGAGTGCACACCACAGCGACTCATAAAGGAAGCAGGGATGTGCAAGCACGCCCTCACCGAGCTCGGCTGCGACCCTTTCGCTCGTCATGCCCCACCATGAGCTGCCCGTGGGGCCTCCGAAGGCCTCCTGATTCATAAAGTTTCCCCATCTGCCGATTCCCTGGCCGATCAAGAAGCCGACCGAGGCAAGGTCGAAAACGGCGGGAATGCTGAGCTTTTTTACTCGGCACATTATGCCGCCGACAACCACCGTGCCGATCACTCCGCCGTATATGGCGAGCCCCGAAAAGCCCTTGCCGTCAAAGCCGAAAAACTGCTTGAGGCTTTTTATGCCGTCCCCGTTGGGATCGAAGAGCAGATAGTATGCTCTTGCGGAAAGTATGGCCGCAGGCACGGTTACTATAACCACATCAAGCAGTCTGTCGAAATTCACGCCGAAGCGCTTGGAGCTTCTCCAAGCATAGACAAGCGCGAGAGCAAAGCCGAGCGCAATTATTATTCCGTACCAATATACGCTCCAGCCGCCTATTGAAAAGGCCACAGGCCTGAGCTTGATATCTATGCCGAAAATCGTGACATTATAAACCGCAGCGCTCATAAAATACCTCCGAATCGGTTCAGTGCTTTTTATAGATTATAAATATGCTCGGTTTTCAAATAACAAATCGTAAATTTTTCCCCTCGGGCAAAAATCGCTCTCGGGAATCGATCCTTCTCCGAGGCAGAGTAAATCCCAAGGCAGGCCTGTCGCACGGGGCTCCGAGGGAGAAAAAAGCGGTGCAAACCGATTTTGTCCTGCTCCGCCCTTTGCTTATGATGCCCGTCGGATTATTCCTCGCCGTAGCCGTCGGGATTTCCGCTCTGCCATCTCCAGGTGTCCGCGCACATATCCTCGACTCCGAGCTCGGCTCTCCAGCCGAAGAGGCGAGCTGCCTTTTCGGGATCGGCATAGCACTCGGCTATATCGCCCGGACGGCGTCCGTCAATAACATAGGGGATTTTGATTCCGTTGACCCTTTCAAAGCTTTCCACAAGCTCGAGCACAGATACTCCCTTGCCCTTGCCGAGGTTAACAGCCTCACAGCCGGTATTCTTAAGCGCCCATTCGATAGCCTTCACATGACCCCTTGCGAGATCGACGACATGTATATAGTCCCTGACACCCGTTCCGTCTGGGGTGGGATAATCGTTACCGAAGACATGCAGCTCGGGACGCTTGCCGACGGCGACCTGAGAAATATAGGGCATGAGATTGTTGGGAATACCCTTGGGATCCTCGCCTATAAGGCCGCTCTTGTGTGCACCGATGGGGTTAAAATACCTGAGAAGCGCCACCGTCCACTCCTTGTCGGAGGCATAAAGGTCGGTAAGTATCTGCTCTATGAAATATTTCGTTCTGCCGTAGGGATTCGACTGTCCCTTGGGAAAATCCTCCTTAAGAGGCATTACGGTGCTTTCCGCATAAACGGTAGCGGAGGAGGAAAATACTATTTTTTTAACTCCTCTGTCCCTGCAGACCTCGGTAAGGGTCAGTGTGGAGCCTATGTTTACATCATAATACTCAAGCGGCTTAACGCAGGATTCGCCGACCGCCTTAAGTCCCGCGAAATGTATGACCGCTGAAAGCTCATGCTCATCGAAGATCCTTTCGAGAGCGGCTCTGTCGCGAATGTCCGTCTTATAAAAAACCGGTCTTTTTCCGGTAATCTGCTCGATTCTGTCAAGCACCGTTTCCTTGCTGTTGCTGAGATTGTCCGCTATTATCGGCTCAAAGCCTGCCTTTATCAGCTCAACGCAGGTATGACTGCCTATATAACCGGCTCCTCCGGTAACAAGAATCTTCATAATATTCATCTCTCCAATATATTTCTGATTTATGCCCACTGTATTTTATCACTTGTTATAATAATTGTCAATTCGCGGAGGCTTTGAAAATATATCTTTTCAAGCGGAGCTTTTTGTGATATATTAAATTGTACGGCGCGGCCGCTGCGGCCAGCCCGAGTCCGCTGCCCTGCGGACGGTGCTTTTTGATAATTTTTTGAGAGGAGACGGTCGAATGCTTCTCGCCTTCGATATAGGAAACACCAATATTACCCTCGGCGGCTTTGAGGGAGACAGGCTCAGCTTCACCGCTCGCCTTTCCTCCGACACCGCGCGGACGGGGGATCAGTACGCGGCCGACATTTTCGCAATTCTGTCGCTTCGCGGCATCTCGGTCGGCGGTGATGATGACTGTATAATCTGCTCGGTCGTTCCCGCGCTTTCCCGTTCGGTGAGTGAGGCGGTAAAAAGACTTATCGGTAAGGCTCCCCTCGTGCTCGGTCCCGGCGTAAAAACCGGTCTCAATATAAAAATAGACAATCCCGCTCAGCTCGGCGCGGATCTTGCCGCAGGTGCCGTAGGTGCTCTTGCCAAATATCCGCTGCCTGCAGTTATAATAGATCTCGGAACCGCATCCACGGTCAGCGTCCTCGACTCGGAGGGAGCCTTCCGCGGCGGTGCCATCGCCGCAGGCGTTATTTCGACTCTGCGCATTTTGACCTCAAGCACGGCTCTGCTTTCGGATACCGGTCTTGAGCGTCCGCGCTCGGTAATCGGCACAAACACCGCAGACAGCATGCGCTCCGGCCTTGTCGTGGGAGCCGCCGCCATGCTCGACGGACTCATAGACCGTATGGAGGAGGAGCTCGGCGAGCCCTTTGCCTCGATTGTTGCCACGGGCGGACTTTCTGGCGAGGTCATTCCCTGCTGCCGCAGAGCCGTCACCGTGGATGACACCCTTTTGCTGGACGGTCTTAAGGTTATATTCGACAAAAACCGCTGATTATTGCCAAAATTTGCGTTGTATCGTTTTTGCGAACAGCAGCAGGAGGTATATAAAAATGAAAAATTCAAAGGTACGCAGGCTTGCGGTCGGCGCGGTGCTTGCCGCGATAATCGTGGTTCTGCAGCTTGTTGCAGGCTACATCAAAATCGGCCCCGCAAGCATCACACTCGCCCTCGCTCCCATAATTGTGGGAGGCGCTCTTTACGGAAGAAGCATGGGCGCTTTTCTCGGCTGTGCCTTTTCGGTGGCTGTGCTCATTGAGCCAGGCACCGCGGCCTTTTACGGAGTGAATTGGTGGGCAACCGTCATCATCGTCCTTCTGAAGGGCATTTTGGGCGGATATCTTGCCGCTCTTGTCTATGAGCTGCTTGCCCCGAAAAGCCGACTGCTTGCGGTCATCACC
>CAZDEI010000107.1:0-4140 GCA_964504325.1 uncultured Eubacteriales bacterium
GCGGAATACTCAGCAGGCATACACTGCTTGCAACCGGAACAACGGGTAAGCTGGTGGCAGATGCTACCGGTCTCGACATAGTAAAGTTTTTAAGCGGAAGTCAGGGCGGCTCTCAGCAGATAGCCTCGCGTATCGGCTGTGACGAGATAGACATGCTGCTCTTTTTCCGTGATCCTCATTCGAGAAAGCCCAATGAGCCCGATGAGACGGTAATGCTTCGTCTTTGCGATGTTCACAATATTCCGGTTGCCACAAACATCGCGACAGCCGAAATGCTGATACACGGACTCGAGCGCGGAGATCTTGATTGGCGTGAGGTCTTAAAGCAGGAAAGAAAATAGCCGTCAGGCAGAAATAAATAACACACAGCCGTTATGACTGCGGAGAAGTAGCGGGCCGTGCTCCTTACAGAAAGATCCGTTTGATGAGAGGGATCAGGACAGCATTGCCGGGTGAAGACACCGCACGAGCGGACCGTAGGCGGGCGTTAACCGCGCAAGAGAGGAGCAGAATGCGTTCTGCTCAAAACGGGTGGTACCGCGAGGCTTCCTCGTCCCAGTTGTTATGGGATGGGGGCCTTTTGTTTTAGAAAGGAAATTGTATTTATGGCAGAAATCAACAGAGCAATGAGAGGCACTGCGGACGTGCTTCCCTCCGAAAGCGGAAAATGGCGCTTTGTAGAGAGCAAAATGACCGAAACCGCAGGGCTTTTCGGCTTTAAGGAGATCAGAGTTCCCACCGTGGAGTACACCGAGGTGTTCGTCAAGAGCGTGGGAGATACGACCGATGTAGTCCAAAAGGAAATGTACACCTTTGAGGACAAGGGCGGACGCAGCATAACCCTGCGTCCCGAGCTTACCGCAGGCACAATCCGTGCATGCATAGAGCACGGCCTTATAAACGGCGCACTGCCCGTTAAGGTCTGCTATTGCGGCCCCTGTTTTAGATATGAAAAGCCTCAGGCCGGAAGATACAGGGAATTTCATCAGTTCGGCGTCGAATGCATAGGAGCCTCTGCTCCCGCGGCAGATGCCGAGGTGATTCTCCTTGCGGAAAGCCTTCTCAAGAATGTGGGTATAAGAGAGCTTTCGCTCGAGATCAATTCAATCGGCTGTCCCGAATGCCGCAAAAGCTATCACGCCGCCCTGAAGAGCTATTTTGAAAGCAAGAGAGATAAGCTCTGCGGCACCTGTCAGGACAGGCTTGAGAGAAATCCCATGCGAATTCTCGATTGCAAATGCCCCGAATGCAAGGCGGTTGCAGAGAATGCTCCCGTGATGCTCGATTATCTCTGCGAGGATTGCGCAGGGCATTTTGAGGGCGTTAAGGCGCACCTTAATGCAGCGGGACTTTCCTACAGCGTGAATCCGAAAATAGTCAGAGGACTTGACTATTATACCCGCACGGTTTTTGAATTTATTTCCGACAGCATCGGTGCACAGTCGACCGTCTGCGGCGGCGGACGCTATGACGGGCTTATAGCTCAAATGGGCGGAGCTCCCACACCCTCTCTCGGCTTTGCCATCGGAATAGAGCGCCTGCTTTTGGTGCTTGAGGCGCAAAAGGCGCCCTTTGCACCAGAAAAAGCCTGCGATATTTATATAGCTCCGATGGGTGAGGCCGCCTCTCTTAAGGCGACCGAGCTTTGTGCTGCCCTCAGAGCAGAGGGCTTCACGGCGCTTACCGATATCACGGGAAGAGGTCTCAAGGCTCAGATGAAGTATGCCGACAAGGTCGGCGCCGAGTACTCGGTGGTCATCGGTGATGACGAGCTCGGCTCGGGAAAATGCCGCCTTCGCGATATGCAGAGCGGTGAGGCTGTCGAGGTTGAAATTGACGGAGGACTTGTTACTGCACTTTACGACGCCAAGCTCTCCAAGGCCTTTGACGGCGCCGAAAAGGCCGCTGCCGGTCTTGAGAAGGAGCTTGGAATAGGTAAGCAGTGATAAAAGCCGTGCAGCCTCGGCCCGCAGGGTGCGGCCATCGACAGGTCTGAATCACGGCAGTGACAGGTTGTTTGATTTGAAAAGGGGATAATTTATATGAAGCTTGATAAAATGGGAAGCATGAGAAGAACCGACTATTGCGGTACGGTTGCCGATGAAAGGGTCGGAGATACGATTGTCGTCGCCGGCTGGGTACAGCGCAGACGCGACCTCGGTCAGATAATATTTATAGACCTGCGCGATCGCACCGGAATACTTCAGCTTGCCTTTGACGATACCACCGACAGAGAGGTCTTTGAAAAGGGGGCCTCGGTCAGGAGCGAATATGTGCTTATGGCAAAGGGCAGGGTGAGAGAGCGCTCCTCTAAAAATCCCGAGCTGCCGACGGGAAATATTGAGCTTGAGGTAACCGAGCTGAATATCCTCGGTGCGGCCGAGACTCCTCCCTTTGAAATACTTCCCGACAGTGACGCCAACGAGGAGCTGAGGCTTCGCTACAGATATTTGGATCTCCGCAGAGAGCCGCTTCAGCGGAATATTTACCTGCGCCATAAAATAGCAAAGCTTGCACGCGATTATTATGATGAAAACGGCTTTATAGAAATCGAAACTCCCATGATGATAAAGTCGACTCCCGAGGGTGCACGCGACTATCTCGTGCCCTCACGCATACGCAAGGGAAGCTTTTTCGCGCTGCCGCAATCTCCGCAGATGTATAAGCAGATACTTATGCTTTCGGGCTTTGACCGTTATATTCAGCTTGCACGCTGCTTCAGGGACGAGGATCTCAGAGCCGACCGTCAGCCTGAATTCACGCAGATCGACCTTGAAATGTCCTTTATGGATATGGACGATATTTTCGAGCTCACCGAGGGCTTTATGAAGCGACTCTTTTCCGAAATTGTCGGAAAGGAGATCAAAACTCCTCTTCCGAGACTCACCTATACCGAGGCAATGGAGCGTTACGGCTCGGATAAGCCGGACACACGCTTCGGCAACGAGATCATAGATGTTACCGAAACGGTAAGAAGCTGCGGCTTCGGTGTGTTCACCTCGGCCATAGAAAACGGAGGAACCGTTCGTTGCATAAATGTCAAGGGCTCCGCAGCTACGCTTACCCGTAAGGAGATAGACAAGCTTACCGAGCATGCGCGCGGAATAGGTGCCAAGGGTCTCGCCTTTATCAGATACAACGATGAGACTCCGACCTGCTCCTTCGGAAAATTCCTTACCGAGGAGCAGCTTGCAGAGCTTCTTAAGGTCACGGGTGCCGAAAGAGGAGACGTTATTCTCTTTGCCGCCGACCGCAAGAAAACAGTGCTCTCGGTGCTTGGTGCACTTCGCCTTGAAACCGCCAAAAGGCTCGACATCATACCGAAGGATCGCTATGATCTTCTGTGGATAACCGAGTTCCCCTTCTTTGAATACGATGAGGAAACCGAAAGCTGGCAGGCAATGCATCATCCCTTTACGGCTCCGATGGACGAATGCCTGCAGTATCTTGATACCGAGCCCGAAAAGGTCTTTGCAAAGGCCTACGACCTTGTGCTCAACGGTGTTGAGCTTTCAAGCGGCTCGATAAGAATTACCGATCCGGCGCTTCAAAAGCATATGTTCACCGCTCTCGGTCTCACCGATGAGGAGATCAAGGAAAAATTCGGCTTCCTTGTCGATGCCTACAGATACGGAGCTCCTCCGCACGGCGGAATGGGAATCGGTCTTGACAGACTTGTCATGCAGCTGCTCGGCTGTGATTCGCTGAGAGATGTAATAGCCTTCCCGAAGGTTTCGAATTCAAGCGAGCTGATGAGCGGAGCACCTGCAAATGTCGACAAAAAGCAGCTTGAGGATCTCGGAATAGAGATTACGGAAAACAAGGAATAAAGGAGAAGCCCCGATGGTTAATAACATGCAAATGCTCTTTGATTTTTATGAGGCCACAATGTCAAACGGCCTTTTCAAGGAGGGCAAGGAGCAGGAAACGGCATATTTCGACATGTTTTTCAGAAGAGTGCCGGATGACGGCGGCTTTGCCGTTATGGCAGGTCTCGGTCAGCTTATTGAGTACCTTGAAAATCTGCACTTTACCGAGGACGATGTCAGGTATCTTGAGGAGCAGGGGATATTCTCTCCCGAATTCATTGATTATATTAAGAATTTCAAATTCGAATGCGATGTATGGGCAATACCGGAG
>CAZDEI010000108.1:0-4131 GCA_964504325.1 uncultured Eubacteriales bacterium
GGTTATATCCGCATCAAGCACTCCGACCTCATAGCCTCGGCGGTTCATAAGCACCGCAAGACCCGAGGTGACGGTTGATTTTCCGACGCCGCCCTTTCCGGATACGATACCGATAACATGCTTGACACTGCTGCTTTTGTTGATCGGCTCGTGCATGTCCTGCGGCCTTTCGCCGCAGCTTGAGCTGCAGGAGGAGCAATCTCCGCTGCAGCTGGTGTGTTCTGACATTTTCAACATCTCCGTTACGGAAATGTCCCGCTCGGCGGTCGCCGTCGCCTGACAGCGCAGCGGACTCCGAGCAGGACAGATCATATTTTACTATTTATTATATAGCCTGTCACTGTCTTTTTCAACCGTAAAATCGGTAAAGATGCTTTTATTGCAGCAGGGCGGAGAATACACCCAGCGGTCTATATGATCGCCTTCGATAAAAAGGCGTGAGGAGCGGTGCGGCGGCCCGTCGGAGGCGAAGGAATCTATAATTATGAGCTTGACCTTCATCCTGTCGGGCAAAAGGCTTTTTATGTAAACGCTTGCACACTGCCCAGGCAGTACGCCCTCCTTTGGCTCCGCAAGTCCGGCAAGATTCGGTGTGAGCTCTACAAATATTCCGTAGCTCTCCACCGAGCGTACTGTGCCGAATACCGTTTCTCCCTGAGAAAAGAGGGCGGCATTTTCCTCCCAGGTGCCGAGGAGCTCCTTGCGGCTCACGGTCACCCTGCCGTTTTCGTTGCTTTTCACCACCACCTTAATGTCCTCGCCGCAGCGGAAGCGGTCTCTCGGATGTGAAATGCGTGAGACAGAGACCGAATCTATCGGAAGCAGTGCGGGGCAGCCGCAGCCAATATCAAGAAATACGCCGAAGCTTTCAAGGTGGGTCACCCGAGCGGGGATAATATCGCCCGGAGCAAGGCGGTCTATATACTCCCTGCGGCACCTTTCCTGAGCTATTCTTCTGCTCAGCAGTGCAAGTGGTCTGCCGAGGCTGTCCTCTGTCAGCTCGGTTACGGTAAAGCTGACGGCCTTTCCCACACGAGAAATCAGTGCAATGTCTCTCACCTCGCCCTCTGCAATACCGAGTGCGCCCTCAAGCCGCGGAATTATGCCCCTTATGCCGTTGAGATTTACTGCTATGTTGCGGTCGGCGTCGCACAGCAGTGCGGTTGCCTCCAGCACGGTGCCGCTTTCGGCCGCCTCTTTGAGACCCTCGGGGGTGCTCAAGCTCTTGCTGTTTTCAAGGCTGCCTGTCAGGAAGCCCTCCGGACAGTATCCGTTCATTTTATCTCCTCCCGAAACGGCATCGCACAGGCTAGCCGTTTTAAGCTTTACGCTTCTTGTCTTCACAGCTATGTATATGCCGAGCTCGGGCCGGTTAGAAATAATTTCGCTGAAGGTTGCCGAGAAATTGCCTCATACACTGCAACGGGCAAGGCTTTTGGGGGCCTTATTTAGAGACGGGCAGAGAGCCCGACCTCGGAAAGGAAGATGAAAAATGGGAAAGCTCACAAAGAATCAAAGGCTGTTTTGCAGGTGTTATTCGGTGACGAGAAATGCACGCGAGGCGGCGGGGCTTGCCGGCCTTAAGAATCCTGCCGTGCAGGGCATGCTTTTAATGCAGAGCCGACAGATACGGGAGGAAATATCAAGGCTTTGCGCCGAGCGAGCTCCGACGGGAGAGGCGGCGGGCGGTCTCAGACGGCTTGCCTTCGGCTCTGCAGCGGATGCCGTAAGGCTTATGCTGACGGGCGGAGAGGGACTCGATATCGATGCTCTCGATCTGTTCTGTGTCTCCGAGATAAAGCTCTCAAGGGGCGGCGGCATGGAAATTAAATTCTTTGACCGAATAAAGGCTCTTGAGCGACTTTCCGGGCTGTGTGAGCCAGAGGAAAAGCCCATATCCTCCTTTGTCGAGGCGCTCAGAAAGGGAGCCGCGAGGCTCGGTGATGACGGCTATGGAGCTTAAGCCGTTTTCCGAAAAGCAGATGAAGGTGCTTTGCTGGTGGGGCGACGGCAGCCCCTACCGAGACAGGGACGCAATCATCTGTGACGGAGCCGTGCGCAGCGGAAAAACCCTTTCAATGTTCGTCTCTTTTGTGGCTTGGGCTATGTCGGAATTCGACGGCTGCTCCTTTGCCGTTTGCGGAAAGACGGTGTCCTCGGTCAAGCGAAACATAACAACGCCTATGCTTCCGTTGCTGTCAGAGATAGGCTTTGAGGCTTCGCTTGCGGTGTCAAGGGGCATACTTACCGTTTCTGCGGAGGGAAGAAAAAACCTGTTTTATCTGTTCGGCGGCAGAGATGAGGCTTCGGCGGCGCTGATACAGGGAATGACTCTTGCCGGGGTGCTGTTCGATGAGGTTGCGCTTATGCCGCGCTCCTTTGTCGAGCAGGCACTTGCACGCTGCAGCGTCGAGGGCTCAAAATTCTGGTTCAACTGCAATCCCGGTCACCCCTCTCATTGGTTTTATACCGAATGGATTAAAAGGGCCGACGAGAAAAACGCCCTGTATCTTCATTTTATGATGAACGAAAATCCGTCACTTTCGCCCGAAATGCTGAAAAGATACGAAAGCCTTTACGACGGAGCCTTTTACGAAAGGTATGTTCTCGGAAAATGGGTTGCGGGCGAGGGACTCATTTACGGAATGTTCGGTGAAGGCTGCATTGCCGAGCCCGAGAGTGCCTGCGACAGGTATTATATATCCTGCGATTATGGCACGGTCAACCCCTCCTCCTTCGGACTGTGGGGCAGGCGAGGTGAGGTGTGGTACAGGCTCGGCGAATATTACTACGATTCGCGCAGAGAGGGTGTACAGCGCACCGACGAGGAGCACTACCGAGAGCTTGAACGGCTTGCCGGAGACAGGCGCATAACGGCGGTTATCTGCGATCCGTCGGCGGCATCCTTTATCGCCTGTATAAGGAAGCACGGAGCTTTTTCTGCTGTGCCGGCCGTGAATGAGGTGACCGACGGAATCAGGCGTGTCTGCGATGCGCTTAAGAGCGGACGGATAAAGATATCTCCGAAATGTAAGGCGTCCATAAGAGAGTTTTCACTTTACAGATGGGATGAGGCTGCCAAGAAGGACGCCCCGAAAAAGGAAAACGATCATGCGATGGACGACATAAGATACTTCGTATCCACCGTTTTGGCACGCAGGCCGACCGGAAGCATAGCCATAGCCGCCGAAAGGAGCATAGGAAAAGCAGAATGAAAACACAGAAAAAAGCACGCGGTCAGGGGCAGGGAGCGACGGCTCTTGCAGCGGCAACGCGCCCCAAGGGCTTTACGGCGGTCAAAAGGAGCATTTCGGGAGCCGAGTGTGCTCTTTATGACGAGCTGAGATGGTCGGTGCCTATGATAGATGCCGCGGTCAGAAAGATTGTAAGGCTTATAGGCGGCTTTACGGTTTCCTGTCCCTCGGCGTCCGTCGAGGGGGAACTGAAGGAATTTCTCGGCAGTGTAAGGGTAGGCTGCTCCGGCCGTGGAATAGACTGCTTTATAGCGCAGTATGCCGACAGCCTTTTGACCTACGGAGCCGCTGTAGGAGAGATCGTTACCGACGGCAGAACGGGCGGTGTATACGGTCTTTACAATGCCGACATAAAGGAGCTTGAGCTTTCCGAGCGCGAAAACGGGATGGGTCTTCGACTTAAAATGCGTGGCAGCGGAGGCGAAATAGACCGTCCCGAGCTTATTGCCGTATCGGCGCTCAATCCTAACTCCGCCTCTCCCACGGGCAATTCGCTTCTGTCGGGCTTGCCCTTTGTTTCGGGAATCCTGATGAAGATATACGAATGCATAGGGACAAATTTCGACAGGCTCGGAAATCTGCGCTTCTCGGTGACCTATAATCCCAAGGAGGGCGGACTCGACGGAGCTCTTGCCGCAGACAGAGCCGCGGAAATCGCACGGGAATGGAGTGCCGCGATGAGCGACAGCTCCTCTGTAAAGGATTTTGTTGCGGTGGGAGATGTAAAGATAAGCGTTATAGGCGCAGACAGCCAGATGATCGACACAGAGGTCCCCGTAAGGCAGCTGCTTGAGCAGATAATCGCGAAATTCGGGCTGCCTCCCTTTTTACTCGGGCTTTGCTGGTCGACCACCGAGCGAATGGCCGAGCAGCAGAC
>CAZDEI010000109.1:0-4122 GCA_964504325.1 uncultured Eubacteriales bacterium
AGCCTGCCCACTGAGGCATGGTGTCGGTCTCTCGCTTGGCCTCGCCGCCGCATTTCGGGCAACGGCAATTAACGAACTCCTCAATTCCGGCAAGGGGACTTTCGCCGCCCTCTCCCGGCTGAAAATTGTTGATTGCGGGCAGCCTCAGCGGAAGCTCCTCATAGGGCACGGCAACCGTGCCGCACTTGGGGCAGTGTACGATCGGAATAGGCTCGCCCCAATACCTCTGACGGTTGAAGGCCCAATCCTTCATCTTATACTGAACACCCTTTTCGCCGACGCCCTTTTCCTTAAGCACCTCGAGCATTTTCTCTATCGAGCTCTTTTTATCGGCATAGCCGTTGAGGAAGTCGGAGTTGATCATCTCTCCCTCACCGGTATAGGCAGCCTCGTCCATATTGCCGCCCTTGATAACGGAGATTATATCTATTCCGAATTTCTTGGCAAAATCGTAATCGCGCTCGTCATGGGCGGGCACGGCCATTATCGCACCCGTTCCGTAGCCCATCATAACATAGTCGGCAATATAGATCGGTATTTCCTTGCCGCTTACGGGGTTGACAGCACAAAGGCCGTCAAGCCTGACGCCCGTCTTTTCCTTTACAAGCTGAGTACGCTCGAATTCGGTCTTTTTGGCACAGGCGCTTCGATACTCCTCAAGCTCGGCGTAATTCTTAATCCTGTCTTTATACTTTTCTATAAGCGGATGCTCCGGTGCCATTACGGTAAAGGTCACGCCGAAAAGTGTATCGGGACGGGTGGTGTATATACGAAGCTTATCCTCGGTATCCTTTATTCCGAAATTTACAAAGGCACCCGTGGATCTGCCTATCCAATTTATCTGCTGCTGCTTGATGTTTGGCAGATAATCAACCTCCTCAAGTCCGCTGAGGAGCTTGTCGGCATATTCGGTTATTCTGAGATACCAAACGGTTTTGGATCTTTGAACGACATCGCTGTGACAAATGTCGCATTTTCCTCCCTGAGAATCCTCGTTGGAGAGAACGACCTTACAGTGAGGGCAATAATTGACCAGTGCGGTATCCCTGAAAACGAGTCCGTTTTCGAACATTTTAAGGAAGATCCACTGAGTCCAGCGGTAATAATCCTCGTCGGTCGTGTCGATTACTCGGTCCCAATCAAAGGAAAAGCCGACACGCTTGAGCTGATCGGTAAAGCGTGCGATGTTGGTATCCGTAACGCTTCTCGGATGTATTCCCGTTTTGATTGCATAGTTTTCCGTGGGAAGTCCGAAGGCATCAAAGCCGATGGGGAACAGGACATTGTAGCCCTGCATTCTTCTCTTGCGGCTTATGACCTCAAGTCCGCTGTAGGCCTTAATATGGCCGACATGCATTCCGGCTCCCGAGGGGTAGGGGAATTCCACAAGCCCGTAAAACTTCGGGCGGTCGAATTCGTCCTTCGCCTTGAAGGCACCTTCCTCCTCCCAGCGCTTCTGCCACTTTTTTTCTATTGAAGCATGATCGTATTTCATTTGTTTTCACCGCTGTCAAGATATTCGTTTATGTCTGTTTTCCGTCCGTCGCTCCACATTTTGTCAAGCGCGTAAAATTCGCGTGCGTGTGCCCCGAAGATATGTATCATCACATCTCCGCAGTCGATCAGTATCCACTCGGTAGCTCTGCCCTCAACGCTGCGCGGAGCCTCTCCCGCCTCGGAAAGGCGAAATTCGACCTCCTCGGCAAGCGCCCGCACATGGGTAGAGGAGGTAGCTGTCGCTATTACAAAGCAATCAGCGAGCACGGTAAGCTCGCCTACCTCTATGCAGGCTATGTCAAGTGCCTTTTTGCCGTCCAGGGCCCTTACGGCAACGGCTGTTTTCTCTTTTGCTGTCAAACAAATGCTCTCCTTTAATTCTGTCCGAAGCGGTCGGCAATATCACCGAGTGAGCCGCCCTCCTCGAAGTAGTTGGGCTCATACGGAACACCGAGCTCGGCATGCAGCTCTCGAATCTTAATGCTGTCAACCGTAAGCTTTTCGCCGTAGGGATTCATATGTGCATTCCACATGTCGACAAACTCCTGCTTGTGTATCGAGTAGTAGGAAAGTGCAAAGCTTTCGTCGTAATGACGGTAGGACAGCTGCTGTCCTGGCATTCCCCAAACGGAAATATTCGAGAGGCTGAGACCCTTCACCTCAAGCGCATAGTCGATTATATCCATAACCGTCATGCTTGTGGCTATATCATCCCTGCAGCTTGTCGCAACGCTGATGATTTCACTCATCGACATGCTCATAAGCCGCTTGAAGAGCGAGACATACATTATACGCTGTGCCTCAAGACGGTCGGGGTCGCCGAGGACATAGCCCTCTTCTCTCGTTCCGTGGCGCTTTCTCGCAAAGCCGGCGGCCTGATTTCCGTTGAGCTTGACCCAGCCGGGACCGATCTTATATTCCTGATAGGTGAACTGATCGGTTATGTATATTCCGTTCTCCTGATGGATATATATATCCAGACCTCCCAGAGCATCAACGACATCCATAAAGCACTGAACGGTAAATATAACATAGTGATTGATGTTTATGCCCAAATGTCCGGTAAGTCGACGACGCAGAGCATTTATACTGTTTTCACCCTCGCGTGGGAAGGCATAAACGGCGTTGATCTTTTTGGACGGTATGTCGGTGCCTATAAAGAGATCACGCGGAATCTGCATGACGTTGACCTCCTTGGTATTGTGGTCAAGGCAGGCGACGGCAATAACATCGGCGTGATAGCCGCCCTCGACATTCAGCGCGGCATCCGAGCCGTACTGATCCTTGTTGTCTATTCCGATGACAAGAATATAGCTTGCGCCATCATGCTCGTTCTCAACGACCTCTTCGTAGGCATTATTCTCCGAGGCGGTACCCATGACGCCGTTTCCTGCAAAAAGATTTTTATTCAGCATGAAGAGCACGCTTCCCGAGGCAATCGCGGCAAAGCTCGCCACCACCAACAGAACCGAAGCGATTATGGTGATTATTTTCTTTTTTAGCTTGAAGCTCTTGAGCTCTCTGCCCTTTCGGGTCATGTAGAACATCCGAAGCTCATCGCCGTCGGGGCGGTGCGCCCTCTGCTCCCCTGTCCGATTCCTACCGTTGTTTCCGTTCATTTTCAAGACTTCCTTTTAAATAAGATCTCATTGTAGGCTTCCAATGTATCGGGATGTATGGGCTGTCGCTTTTCGGCAAGCTCGGCCACGGTGAACACGAGACCCTCCTCCACCGCTGCATCAAGCTCGCTTTCGGCCGCGGCGCGAACCGCCTCGACACCCTCATAGTCTCTGTCTGCAGAGGTGAAATCCGCTACATACAGCAGCTTTTCAAAGCGGCTCATGCCGGCTCTGCCGGTGGTGTGGTAGCGTATGGCCGTAAGGATTTCCTCATCCCTTATCCCTATTATCCTTTCGGCAAAGGCTCTGCCGCTGACGGCATGCCAAAGCTTAAAGGCGTTTTTTTCGATATCGGATAGTATTATAGCAGATTCGTCAAGTAATTTCAACTGCTCCTCGGGTGAGGAGTCCTTCATTGCATCGTGAAGCAGACCTGCCGTGAAAAGCCTGTCCGCGTCGGCACCGTATCTGATCGCAAGGCTTCGCGCCTGCTCTGCAACCGCAAGTGAATGTGCAAATCTTTTGGGTGTAAGTCGCTGCCTTATTATTTCGATTATTTC
Source organism: uncultured Eubacteriales bacterium (assembly GCA_964504325.1). GTDB lineage: Bacteria > Bacillota > Clostridia > Oscillospirales > Acutalibacteraceae > RGIG7384. Next base: position 3,677 of record CAZDEI010000109.1, read on the forward strand.
CGCATCGGTCATTTTATTTCGCATCCTTCCGATAGAGTCCGTGCTCAAATATATATTCGGCTATGGCGTACGGCACGGGCAGACTGTCACAGCCGCGGCTTACCGCCTCTCTTACGGCGGTAGAGGATACCGTCATCGGCCTCTCGGGCAGCAAAAGCACCGTGCTGCCGAGCCCGTTCAGCTCATGCACCGCCCGACGGATAAGCTTCCCATCGGTTCCGCCTCGGCCTACGGCGATCACACCTGCCTTTTTCACAAGCTCCTCGCCTCTGTACCAGCTCTTGAGCGTGACGAGCATATCTCCGCCGACCAAAAGAAAAAATCGGTCATCGGGATACAATTTCTCAAGCTCGCAAAGCGTATCAAACATATAGCTTTTTCCGCCGCGCCTGATTTCAATATCGCAGACCTCGCATTTTTCGACAAGCGACGCCGCAAGTCGGCAC
>CAZDEI010000110.1:0-4117 GCA_964504325.1 uncultured Eubacteriales bacterium
CGTTGACGGTGAGAACGGGAGCAAGACCGCAGGCGCCTATGCAACGGCAGGCGGTAAGAGAAAATCTGCCGTCCGCAGTGCATTCATCTGCACCGATGCCGAGCTTTTCGGAAAGCTTATCGAAAAGATCTCCCGAGCCCTTAACATAGCAGGCGGTGCCGAGGCAAACCGAAATATTGTATTTGCCCTTGGGAGCAAGAGTAAACTGTGCATAAAATGTAGAAACGCCGTAAACCTTTTCGGCGGATACACCCATTCCCTCCGCTATCATAGCCTGTACCTCAAGCGGCAGATATCCGTAAATATCCTGCGCTGCCTGCATTACGGCAATGAGCTTGCTGGGATCGGATCTGTTTTCCTCTATGACCGCGCGAAGCTGCTTTTCCTGCTCCGGCGTACCCTTGAAGGGCTGAGTGCCGATCTTTTTCTTCATAAAGTCATTTCCTCCTAAATATGCAAGTAGTGCCGCAGCAGTCAGTCGTTCTCGCCCCTGCCGAGGTTATCGGCGGGCAGAGACAGCCCTTAAAAAGACACATGTGGCACACTATGATAAAATTATAACACGGTATTCTAAAAAAGTCCATACGCTTTTTTATTATTTTTCAACATAAAACTGCCTTTCTTCGTCCTTAATTTCTGTTGCAGAATCACAAACCATATGATATTATAATATGTAAGATTGATAACGAAAGGAGCTTTTCGATGGACAGGCTTGCAATTATAATCCCCTGCTACAACGAGCAGGAGGTTCTTCCCGAAACCTTTGTGAGGCTCGGTGCCGTGCTTGCTCGGCTTATCGAGACAAAGCGCATTTCGTCAGACAGCTACGCTCTGTATGTCGATGACGGAAGCCGTGACCGCACCTGGGAGCTCATTTCCGAGCGGTGCGCCGCCGACAGTGCCGTGAAGGGACTTAAGCTTGCCGCCAACGCAGGACATCAAAACGCTCTGCTTGCAGGCCTTGAGACTGCCGTAGGGGATGCCGATTTCACGGTCACCATTGATGCGGATCTTCAGGATGACGAGACCGTTATCGAGGATATGACAGACAGCTATCTCGAGGGCTCCGATATAGTTTACGGTGTCAGAGCCTCAAGAAAAACCGATTCCTTCTTCAAGCGCTTTACCGCTCAGAGCTTTTACAAAATAATGAAATTCATGGGTGCCAAAACGGTTTACAATCACGCCGATTTCAGGCTTATGAGCAGGCGCGCGGTCAAGCAGCTGCTTTCCTACGAGGAAAGAAATATGTTCCTTCGCGGAATAGTTCCGCTTATAGGCTATAAAAGCTCGGTTGTCGAATATTCTCGAAAAAAGCGTGAAGCAGGCGAATCAAAATACCCACTCAAGAAAATGCTGCTGTTTGCCGTTGACGGCATAACCTCCTTCAGCATAAAGCCGATAAACATGGTATTCGGGCTCGGCATGCTTATAATAATTTTCAGCATTGCCGCTGCGATATATGCCCTTGTCGCTCATTTTTCCGGCTCCGCCGTTCCCGGCTGGGCCTCGATAATGCTCTCAATTTGGTTTTTGGGCGGAGTTCAGCTTATTTCAATAGGTCTTATCGGTCAGTATATCGGCAAAATCTATATTGAGGTGAAACACCGTCCTCGCTACAATGTGGAAAGGCTCGAGTCAGGGAGCGATGAGAGCTCCGAAAACGACTGATGCCGTCCTGATACTTCATGAAGGGAGAGGAACAGACACGGAAAATACCAGAAATGCACTTTGGGATACGGTAAAGGCGCTGGGAATAATATCGATAGTACTCGGTCATATCTGTCCCTATCCCGAGGTCATCAAATTCGTATACAGCTATCATTTGATTATTTTCTTTTTCGTCGCCGGTGTGCTCTTCAATACAGAAAAGTACGGTGACCGTCCGATAGCCTATGCCGTAGGGCGTATAAGGCGCATGTGGCCGCCTTATTTTCTTTACTATCTCTTCTTTATTCTGATCCACAATTTTGTCTCGGATACGGAATATGGGATAAAGGATACTCTGCTTCAAATATTCAAGGCCTCGCTCTTCAGGGGAAAGGAAAGCCTCGGCGGAGCGCTGTGGTTTATTCCCTTTATGCTCATTGTGCTTTTTGCCTTTGAGGCCTCGGCTTTCCTATCGCGAAGGCTTTTTAAGAAAAACGCATCCGTTGCGGTTGCCGTCATAGCCGCAGCAGTCGGAGGAGCCGGTCTGCTGCTCAACCACCGCGAAATTTCTCTTCCCTTTCATCTTCAGGCCTGCCTGCTTATGCTTCCCGCAGTTGCGGCAGGATATCTGTTCACGGAGCTTAAGCTCTCACCCGATAAGATTTTCAAATGGTGGGCCGCCATACCTGCGGCGGCAGTTGTCGTCATCTCCTCAAATATTCAAAACCGTCGTATTGAGCTTGCTGCCGATCAAACAGGAGGTGCGGAAAGATTTTATCTCGTGTCCCTCTGCGGTGTATACATGATATGCACGGCAGCACACTGTATTTCAAAGCTCCCCCATATTTCTCGACTGCTTTCGACAACGGGAAGATACACCTTCGACATAATGTCTCTCCACATGCTTATAAATTATCTTACCGTCAAGGCCTTTGCCTATCTGCCCGAGGAAGTCGGCTTTCTTGCCTGGATTGTCTCGCTTTTGCTCGGTATGACAGTCCCGATAGCCGTACGAAGGCTTGCAGCCCGTGTATACAGCCTCATTAAACGGGTCGTTAAGCGATCCGACTCAGCCGAAAGCATTATGTAAGCTTTCCTTGTGACTTGACACGGTCATTCTCAGCGTGTATAATTTATTGAGTGTACAATAGACCTTTATCTTTGATATTATTACAAGCTCTCGGAGATTATATATAATGGAAAAAATCGTTATCAACGGCGGAAAACGCCTTGTCGGCAGGGTTGAAATCAGCGGCGCAAAGAATGCGGCCGTTGCGGTTTTGCCTGCAGTCCTGCTTTGTGACGGGGTCTGCACGGTGGAAAACCTTCCTCAGATATCCGATGTCAATTTGATGCTGCGCATACTTCGCGACCTCGGCGCAGAGGTCACCTCGCTTACTCCTCATAAGGTCATCATCGACGCAAGAGGAGTTTCTTCATGGGTGCTTCCCGCGTCGATGACCTCTGGCATGCGTGCAAGCAGCTACTTTATGGGTGCCATGCTCGGCAGATTCCGCCGTGCAAGGGTTGCACCTCCCGGCGGCTGCGATTTCGGAGTTCGCCCCATAGATCAGCACATCAAGGGCTTTGAGGGACTCGGCGCCACAGTTTCGGTCGAAAACGGAATGGTAGAGGCGGTGGCCGAGGAGCTTATCGGCTCCTCAATATATCTCGATAAGGCCTCCGTCGGTGCAACAATAAATATAATACTTGCCGCCGTCAAGGCAAAGGGTCTTACGGTCATCGACAATGCCGCAAAGGAGCCGCATATAGTCGATCTCGCAAACTTTTTGAACTCTATGGGTGCGGACATAATGGGAGCCGGCACCTCGGTAATCAAAATTCGCGGCGTTCGCCGACTTGAGGGAGCCTCCTACAGCATAATTCCCGATCAGATAGAGGCAGGCACCTATATGGCCGCAGCAGCCGCAACCAAGGGAAATGTGCTCATTTCAAATGTAATTCCCAAGCATCTCGAATCCATAACCGCAAAGCTCTCCGAGATCGGTGCCGAGATAATCGAATATGACGAGGCGGTTCGCGTTGTCATGAACAGGCGTCCCAAGCATTGCAATGTAATAACCATGCCTCACCCCGGCTTTCCCACCGATATGCAGCCGCAGATCACGGCACTTCTCAGCATAGCCGAGGGCACAAGCATTGTTTCGGAGGGAGTATGGGACAACCGCTTCCGATATGCCGATCAGCTTAATCTTATGGGTGCGGGCATACAGGTTGACGGTAAGGTCGCCGTTGTAACCGGAGTAGATGCACTCAAGCCCTCCTCGGTTGGTGCAACCGATCTGCGTGCCGGTGCCGCACTTGTAATTGCGGCTCTTTCAACCGAAGGAACCACCGAAATCGGAAATGTCAAATACATTGACAGAGGCTACGAAAATGTTGTTGAAAAGCTTACCGCTCTTGGTGCCGATATTCGCCGCGTGAGCACACCCGAGCAGGATGACGG
>CAZDEI010000111.1:0-4082 GCA_964504325.1 uncultured Eubacteriales bacterium
GAAAACGAACGGCTTTCGGTGAGTGAGGCAATAAAGGCCGCCGATGTCTCGCGAAGCGCCTTTTACAAGTACAGGGATTCTGTTTTTCTTCCCTCCGAAAACGGCAAAACCGACATTTCGAATCTTTTTTTAATGCTTCGTGACGAAAGCGGAGCACTCGCAGGCGTAATATCCGCCGTATCCTTTTACGGAGCGAATATTTTAACCATAAATCAAAGCGTTCCAAAGCAGGGCGTTGCAAGCGTGACGATATCCTTTACGCACAACAGCAGCTATTCAAAAAACGATTTCATAAAAGCCGTCACCTCACTTGAGCAGGTCATCTCGGCTTCCATACAGTAGAAAGGACACTGCAAATGGTCAACATAGCGATAATGGGCCACGGCTTTATCGGCTCGGGTGTGGTCGAGGTGCTCACGAAGAACCGCGAGCATATAGCCGCAAAGGCAAAGGAAGACATTAATATCAAATACATCCTCGATATCAGGGAATTTTCCGAGCTTCCTTATGCCGACAAATTCATTCGGGATTTCGAAACAATCGAGCGTGACGAATCGGTGCGTATCGTGGTAGAAGTGATGGGAGGCACCCTTCCCGCCTACGATTATGTGAAAAGATGTCTCCTTGCGGGGAAAAGCGTCGTTACCTCAAATAAGGAGCTTGTTGCCGAAAAGGGTGCCGAGCTTTTGAAGATTGCCGAGAAAAAAAATGTCAATTTCCTTTTTGAGGGAAGTGTCGGCGGCGGTATTCCCATTCTGCGTCCGATAGCACAGTGCCTTGCCGCAAACGATATAACCGAGGTGGTCGGAATACTCAACGGAACCACCAATTTCATTCTTACGAAGATGACCGAGGACGGCATGAATTTCGAGGATGCTCTCTCGCTCGCACAGCAGCTCGGCTATGCGGAAAGAGATCCTGCCGCCGATGTCGACGGCGACGATGCCTGCCGTAAAATATGCATTCTTTCCTCAATTGCCTTCGGCAAGCATGTTTATCCCCGTCAGGTAAGCACCGTAGGTATACGCGGCATTACTCTTGAGGATTTTGCCTATGCCGCCGATGTCGGCTGCACCGTAAAGCTGCTCGGACGAACCAAGCTTCTTCACTCCGGCAAGGTGATTGCGGAGGTTGCTCCCTGCTTTGTTGAGCATCAAAGTCCCCTGTACAATGTCACCGATGTTTTTAACTCGGTGCTTGTCCGCGGCGATGCGATAGGCGACGTATCCTTCTACGGCCGAGGTGCCGGAAAGCTTCCGACCGCGAGCGCGGTGGTTGCCGATGTCATAGATTGCGTAAAGCATCTTTCTGCAAGAAAATATCTTTCGTGGGAGGACGGAAGCGATGACTATGTCGCCGATCCGAGCAAGGAGGAGGTCAGGCTGTATGTCCGCCTGCTTTCCGACAACCGTCATGCCCTGAACATAATAAAGGAGAAATTCCGCGGTGCACATCTGCTCTCCCGTCCGCAGCAGCCCGAAAACGAATTTGCCTTTATTACTCCAAAGCTTAAAAAGCAACGAATTCTCGACGAGCTGTCCGACATCGGCGAAAGCACCCTGCTGACTACGATGAATATTTTGGAATAGAAGGTCTGTTTCCGACCCCTACCGAATTCACAACACGGAGGTTACTATGGCACTAATAGTTAAAAAATTCGGCGGAAGCTCGGTTGCCGACGCCGAACGGATATTCAATGTTGCCGAAATAATCATTGAGGATTATAAAAAGGGCAGCGATGTGGTTGCGGTCGTCTCGGCACAGGGCGATACCACCGACGATTTGATTGAAAAGGCACTTGAAATCAATCCCAAGGGTCCCTCAAAGAGAGAGATGGATATGCTGCTCTCGGCCGGTGAGCAAATGTCCTGCTCACTTCTCGCAATGGCGATAGAGCAAAAGGGCTATCCCGTCGTCTCGCTGCTCGGCTGGCAGGCAGGCTTTAAGACCGATTCGGCCTACTCAAAGGCGCGAATCAAGCGAATCGAGCCCGAAAGAATCAACACCGAGCTTGCCAAAAAAAATATAGTTATCGTAGCAGGCTTTCAGGGGCTTAATAAGTACGATGATATCACCACCCTCGGCAGAGGCGGCTCCGACACAAGTGCGGTGGCAATAGCCGCTTCCATGAAAGCGGAGCGCTGTCAGATATACACCGATGTCGACGGCGTTTATACCGCAGACCCGAGAATAGTAAAAACAGCCGAAAAGCTCAAGGAGATCACCTATGACGAAATGCTTGAGCTTGCATCTCTCGGTGCACAGGTGCTGAACAACAGATCAGTCGAAATGGCAAAGAAGTACAGTGTCGAGCTTGAGGTGCTTTCAAGCCTTGAGCGCAAGGAGGGCACTGTCGTCAAGGAGGTAACAAAAATGGAAAAGCTGCTTATAAGAGGTGTCGCAAAGGACAGCAATACCGCAAGAATCTCCATCGTGGGACTTCGCGATATTCCCGGCGTGGCCTTCAAGATCTTTAATCAGCTTGCGCTTAAAAAGATCAATGTCGATATCATACTTCAGTCTGTCGGAAGAGACGGCACCAAGGATATAACCTTTACGGTTTCCGAGGAGCAGTGTGCCGAGGCCGAGGCCGCTTTAAGGGCGATGGAGAGCTCCCTTAATTTCACCGAGCTCAAGGCCGATACCAATGTCAGCAAGATTTCCATAGTCGGCGCCGGAATGGAAACCCATCCGGGTGTTGCCTCAAAGATGTTCGAGGCTCTCTTTGAGCAGAACATCAATATACAGATGATTTCGACGAGCGAGACCAAGATCAGTGTTCTTATCGATGCGAAGGACAGTGACCGTGCGGTCATAGCCGTCCACGAAAAGCTGATAGGATGAAGCGAACAAAAGGTCTTGTCGCAGCAGCCGCGATGCTCTGTCTGTCAATTTGCTCCGCCCTCTCGGTGATGGCTGCGGAAAGCGATTTGTTTTACGATATTTCGCCCCGAATCACCGTCGATGTTTCAAACGGCAGCAGCTTTTACTGCTCCGAGCAGGACAGCGGAGAGGGCAGATATCTTGCCGCCTGCCTTCGAGAGCTCGGCGTCACCGAGACAGCCTTCTTCGGGCTTGAAGACGGCAGGCTTGTTGCCTGTGACGAGAACGCCTCGGTCTTAAGGGTCGTTTATCTTAACGGTGTATATGAGCTCAGCTCAAGCGAGCTCGGCACCTCGGCCTCCACTGCCGAGGATATTCCTCTTCCCGCCGTAACGCTTCTTCTGAGGAGTCAAACCGATCAAAGCGGAAATACTGTGAATTATTATGACCGTGCAGAGCCAACCCTTACGGTGACCTACAGCATAAGCGACAGGCCGCTTGACAGCTCATCATCTCAGCAGGCCGCGGAAGGTCTGACCGACCCGTCAGCCTCCGACACGGTCGACTCGGGCAGCTTCACAATGCCCCTTTATATCAAGCTGATAATCGCAGGCGTGATACTGAGCTCGGTTGCCGTTGCCGCTGTTCTTCTCCTCAAGAAGGGCGGCTCACGATAGAGCCCCGAGCTTAAGTAAAAGCCGCAATTTAATCATACCCAGCCGTGAGCCGTAGCAGCTCACGGCATTTTTTTGAATTTGGTATTGATTTCGGAAGATATAGATGTTATTATTATTCTCGTACACAAAATATAGCGGTTGGAGAACTTAAATGCATATAAACGGATTTCAAAAAATGACCATGCTCGACTTCCCCGGAAGGGTAGCCTGCACGGTATTTACCGCAGGCTGTAATTTTCGCTGTCCCTTCTGTCACAACTCCTCGCTCGTAACAAAAATCAATGCGGCCGATGCCTACGCGGAGGAGGATATTCTCGCCTATCTTAAAAAGCGCCGCGGCATTCTCGACGGTGTGGCTATAACGGGCGGCGAGCCGCTGCTTACCGACGGAATATTCGATTTCATGCGACGGATACGCTCACTCGGCCTTGAGATCAAGCTTGACACCAACGGCTCCTTTCCTCAAAGACTCAGGTCGGTTATTTCCGAGGGCCTTGTCAGCTATGTCGCAATGGATATAAAGAATTCAAGGGCAAAATATCCGCTGACCGCCGGAGTATGCACACTTGACCTCGCACCGAT
>CAZDEI010000112.1:0-4044 GCA_964504325.1 uncultured Eubacteriales bacterium
GTACGCCTCGCTTACCGGCTTTTATCTTGACGGAAATGTCGGAAACGGCTACGACGGTGAGGGTAAGCCGTTTTATACCTTTAAGGGCGAAAGAATAACCGATTTTGAGCTTTCAAAGGGAATTACCGTACCCGTTTTCGCGCAGGCCGTTCAGGCAGCAGGCTTTGAGGATGCCGAGACGGCCTTTACCGAGTCGGGTCTCGATGTAATACCCTTCGGCGCGGATTGAGGCCGATTCGATGATATAAAGCAGAGCCGAGGGAAAGGCTTTTAAGCTTAAGGAGGTATTGACAGAATGAAGCTATCTACGGCAAGAAAAAGGGTAATCGCTTTGGCGGTCGCCGCTTCGGTGATCGTCACGCTCCTGCCGAAAAATGCCGTTATGGGCAGTGTTGCGGGATATACCGAGGCAAGTGCCGAGCATATAGGCGCCGTTTGCAGAATTGCGGACGACGGCTTTACGCTTGTGAGCTCTCCCGAGCAAGGAGAGGGCACCGACGCGGTGTACGGTGTTTCGGTCTCCGAGCTGCCCGAGCGTGTTGTTATAACCGATTTTTCGGGTGAGACAGAGGAAAATGCCGAGCCCATGTATAAGCTTAAGGCGGCACCGGGCCTTGAATGGCCTGTCGAGCTTGATAATTACCGTTGGATAGAGGCCAAATCGGTGGCCGTCCTGAGCGAAGGCGGCGAAACCCGTCTTACTCTCGCCTCGGGCGAGGAGGCAGAGGAGCTCTCTCTGCCCGAATACGGCAGGCGCTCTGTTTTTGCCGAAAGCTCACTGTGCGGAGCCGTGGAATATCAGTGGCAGCTCTGCTATGATGTGTCGGCAGCTCTTTGGACGGATATTAAGGGAGCAAACACAGCGCAAATAAATGTCACCTACGGACTGCTGGCATCACTGCTTGATGAAGACGGTCGTGCCTTTATTCGCTGTAAAAGCTCCTCGGGCAATAAAACCAATTACAGCAGGCCGCTGACGGCTGCGGTTCTGCCCCTTGTAAGCGAGGAGGGCAGGCCTGCCGAGGTAAGAGGAGCCGCCTCCTCTGCGCAAATTCGCCGCACAATTAAGCCCTTCGGCAGCGGAGCTGTTCTTTACGGCAGTGAGGATATAAAAGAAACATGTAATGTTTCGGTTGCCTATAGCTTTGAGGACGGAAGCATCGCGGCGCCCTCCTATACTGCCGCCGTGGCTGAGGGAGCAGCCTTTTCCGCAAGAGTGGATTTTCCGACGGTGCAGGGATATTTGCCCTATGTGAACGGAGTGCGGTCCGATTATTACGAATTCAACATTTCCTCGGTTGAGGAGAATATTACCGTATCGGTGGTATACAAGCCGGCGGAGGTTGCTTACACCCTGCTGCATTACAGGCAAAACGCCGAAAACGACGGCTACACGCTTGTGCTTACCGAGAAAAAGCAGGCGCCTACCGGCTCGACGGTGCCCGAGTCGGATAAGAGCTACGAGGGCTTTTACAGTCTTATATATGAGCGTCCCGCGGTGGCCGCCGACGGTTCAACCGTTATCGAAATATACTATGACAGATATTATTATTTACTTAACTTTGATATGGGAGGCGGCTACGGGACAGAGCCTGTTTATGCGCGCTTCGGAGCCGTAATACCGAAGCTCACCGAGCCAAAGCGGGCGGGCTACGGCTTTGTGGGCTGGGCGGAAAGCGCGGACTGCGAAAAAGCTTCTGCTCTGCCCGAGACAATGCCGGTGCTTGAGGGCGGCAGCAAGACCTATTATGCCGTTTGGAAAGCGGTGGATAAGGCAAAAGTCACGGTTGTCTTTTGGGGTGAAAACGCAGACGGAAAGGGCTACTCCTATCTTGCCGACAGCACTAAGGAGATTTATTTAAAGCCCGAAACAAGGTTCACCTATTCGGAGGGTGAAATGCTGATCTGCGATAAGGAGCCGCATACCCATGCAAAGGCCTGTATCGGCTGCGGAAAAGCCGGGCATGTGCACTCTGAGCTCGGCGGAGCATGCTATACTCTTATATGTGCCGAGGAGACGCATGCTCACAGCAGCGGCTGCTATGAGGGCGCGGGAGCTGCCGCATCGCCGCTCAATCCCCCGAGCAGTCCCAAAAACGGTCAGGTATACAGCGGCAGATTTGTTTTCAGCTACAGCTATATTTATATAGGCGGAGCATGGTATGAATACAGCGGAGCTGCGGAAAATGGCAGTCTTGTGCAGCCCAACTGCGGTAAGGCGGAAAGCACGCATCTTCACGGTGAAGCCTGCTACGGCCTGACCTGTGCCGCCGAGGAGCACAGGCATGCTCAGGCCTGCTATATCTGCGGCAAGGCGGAGCACAGCCACAATTCGGACTGCTATATGCAGGGCGCGGGGCTTAACGGCACCGAGTGGCGCTTTGCAGCCTCCGACACCGTACTGGTTGCGGCAGACGGCTCAACCGTTGTGAACGTCTATTATGAGAGAGTAAAATACAGCGTTCGCTTTTTCACGAGAGGCAGCAGCTCGTCCGAGTACACGGAAAAGAAAATCACTGCAAGGTGGGGCGAATTTATCGGCGATAAATGGCCCTCCGTTTTATCCGGCGGAGTTACAAGCAGAACATGGTATGTATACAACGACGGCAGCAATATCTGCCAGGCCTATATGGAAATCATGCCTGTCGGTGGAGATGAATTCTACGGTCCCCGAACAAGCGGAAGTGTTCATACCGCGACCTATTACACCGAAAGGCTTGACGGCAGCTCGGATATAAGCTACGGAAATCCGCCGCTTTATTATGAGGAGCATCATAAGGATACCGCGTACGGCTCGGGGCTTTACATAACCGAGGATGATATGTATGATCTTAACGGCTTTACCTGTGTCGGCTACACCTACAGCGGAACTTCAAGCGGCAAGCCCAAGTATGACGGTGCGAAATTCTTTTATGCCCGAAACAGCTACAGGCTGATATTCAACAACGGCTATTCGAATGTCAGTGAGAAGTCGGTCAAATACGGGGCGACACTGTCAGCTTATGACGGCTTTACTCCGACTGTGCCCACCGAGTATGAGCCCGACTCGGTAAGCTTCGGCGGCTGGTATCAAAATCCGCAGTGCACGGGAGAAAAATACATTCTCGGTCAGCACAAAATGCCCGCGAATGATTTGATACTCTACGCAAAATGGGAGCCTGTTGTACACACTGTGGATTTTTATCTGACTGAGGACAGCGAGGAAATATACAATCCCGATATAACAACCGAGGAAAATGCACATTTCGAGGTCAGACACGGAGAGTATATTTCAAGGGAATATGTCGAGGAGCATCTTGACAAAAAATCAATGAACGCCGCAAAGCCGAACGGTGAATATGTATTCCTGTTTTGGTATTATATCGAGAACGGCGAAAGGAAGCCCTTTGATCCGACAACAAGCATACGAAAAGAGCTCGTGCTGTACGGTGAATGGTCGTCAAACACCTTAAAGAGCTTTACCGTAAAGCATGTGCTCAAGAGCAACCACAGCATACGGGTGGCGGACGATACACACGGCAGCGGTCTTGCCGGAACAACCAAAACCTTTAACGCAAAGGGCGGAAGCGAGCTGTATGCCGCATACCGTGAGGGGTATTTTCCGACCGTAAGATCGCAGTCTCTGCTTTTGGATATCGACAAAAACGAGCTGACGGTTATATTCGAATATGTGCCTGCGGCGGTGGCACCGTACACGGTGAAATATATTGATAAAGGCACGGGAGCAGAGCTTGTGGCGGCAAAAACGGTGTCGGATAACCGAAGCGCGGTGATAACCGAGACCTTTGCTCGAATCGAGGGCTATATGCCCGATGCATATCAAAAGAGTCTTGTTATTACGCCCAACGGCGACAATATTCTGTATTTTTATTATACCCGCGATACCGAGCACGCCTATTATCAGGTGACACATTATATTCAAAATTCCGACGGCACCGGCTGGAGTGAATACACCTCGTCACAATCGGTCGGTGAGCTCGGGAAAAGGTATACCGCCTCTCCCTTGAATATTCAGGGCTTCACCTATAGGAGCATTGAATATAC
>CAZDEI010000113.1:0-4031 GCA_964504325.1 uncultured Eubacteriales bacterium
ATATAAGAGGTTACAAGGGCGAGTATCTTCTGTGTGAATATCGAGGGTATCGAGGATACCGCGGCCGAGCCGACTATGCAGACGATTACAAGCGGCACAAGAACGGGATAGCTTTTGAAAAGCATTTTCACAACTCTGCCCATGGTTCCTTTTTTCGCCTTGGGTCGGCGTGTCTGAGTCTTACTCACCGTCCTCACCTCCTCCGACCTGCTGCTCATATACCTCTCGGTATATGTCGCTGGCCTTCAAGAGCTCCTCATGCGTTCCGCAGGCCGAAATGCTGCCGTTATCCATAACGATTATCATATCGGCATCCTGAACAGAGGAGATTCTCTGTGCTATTATAAGCTTGGTTATCTCGGGAATGTATTTCTTAAAGCCGTCTCTGATTATCGCATCGGTCTTGGTATCAACGGCACTCGTGGAATCATCGAGAATGAGAATCTTCGGCTTTTTGAGAAGTGCGCGGGCAATGCAGAGCCTTTGCTTCTGTCCGCCCGACACATTCGAGCCGCCCTGCTCTATGTGGGTGTCGTACCCGTCGGGGAAGCTCTCTATAAATTCCGCTGCGCATGCGAGGCGACAGGCCTCCTTTATCTCGTCATCGGTAGCCTCGGCGTTTCCCCACCTGAGATTTTCCTTGATCGTGCCCGAGAAAAGCAGATTCTTCTGCAGAACCATTGCAACCGACTCACGCAGAGTCGTTATATCGTATTCTCTGACATCCCTTCCGCCGACAAGCACGGTGCCCTCGGTAGCATCGTAGAGTCGCGGAATGAGCTGAACAAGGGTTGATTTGCTTGAGCCTGTGCCTCCGATTATTCCGACCGTCATGCCCGATTTTATATCAAGCTCGATATCGGAAAGCGCCGCCTTTTTAGCCGAGGCGGAATACTTGAAATTGACCGAGCGGAAGCCGATCGAGCCGTCCTTGACCTCATAAACGGGGGACTCGGGATTTTCGATGGTGGGAGTCTCGGTCAGCACCTCATCAATTCGCTTGAAGGATTCGGCTGACATTGTCAAAATGACATATATCATCGAAAGCATCATAAGCTGCATGAGAATTTGGAAGCCGTAGGTCAGCATGGCGGTAATCTCGCCGACGTTCACGGCTGCTCCGCCCGTTGTGATTATCAGCTTGGAGCCGACAATCAAAACAAATATCATATTAAAGTAAACGCAGACCTGCATAAGCGGAGAATTCAGCGCAACGATTCTTTCCGCGCGTGTGAAATCCTTTCTTATCTCCTCTGCGGCGATGCCGAACTTTTGCTTTTCATACTCCTCACGGGCGAAGCTCTTTACGACCCTCATGCCGCGAACATTTTCCTCAATGGATTCATTGAGTCTGTCGTATTTCTTAAACACCCGCCTGAAGGCCGGCATAGCCTTCTTACCTATTATATAAAGGCCGACGCCGAGCACCGGAACGATAACCACAAAGGTCGTCGCAAGTGCACCGCCCATCATAAAGGCGACTATTATGGAAAAAATCAGCATCAGCGGAGCACGCACGGCCGTTCTGATAAGCATCATATAGGACATCTGCGCATTGCTGATGTCGGTGGTCATTCTCGTTACGAGAGAGGCCGAGGAAAATTTGTCGATATTTCCGAAGGAATAGGCTTGAATTCGCGCAAACATATCGCTTCGAAGATTTTTGGCAAAGCCGGCAGAGGCCTTTGCACTTGTATAGCCCGCCAAGCCGCCGCAGGTGAGCGAGATCACGGCCATTACGACAAGCAGGGCACCCGTGCCGAGCACGTTTGACATGCCGAAGTCTGAGCCGTTTGCTCCCTCCTGAATCTTGTTAACAAGATCCGCAGTGATAAAAGGAATAAAGACCTCTATCACTGCCTCGAGGACGATAAACACAAGAGTAAGCACCGTTGGACGCTTATATTCTCTTATCGACCCCATAAGTCTTTTTACCATTTTAAGATACACCTCCTGTGACACAACAAAAAAAAGGCGGCACAATGCCGCACCGATACCGAAAGCACGGTCGGTACCGAACAGGAGTCGTCCGCAAACGACTCCGATAATATTATACTACTTAAATTATCAGTTATCAAGCGATTTTCGAGAAAATCTTTTTTTGCCGTTGCTTTCAATATTGATTATTTCGGGGACAGCCGTTATAATCAATAATATCGGCAGATGCCGCGCCTTTTACAAAAGAATCGGAGGACAATGATGAATAATTCCGTTTACAAGCATTTTACCACCAACGAAATAACGCCGAGCGGCTGGCTTAAAAGTCAGCTTGAGATAGAGGCCGAGGGCCTTGTCGGCAATCTTGATAAAATATGGCCCGATATCAGGGATTCCCAGTGGATAGGCGGAAGCTGCGAGGGCTGGGAGCGTGTTCCCTATTGGCTCGACGGCTTTGTGCCGCTCGCATGGCTTCTTGACAACAACGATATGAAGGCACGCGCAAAAAGATATATCGACGGTATTTTGGAGCGCCAGTGTGAGGACGGCTGGATATGCCCCTGTGCTCCTGAGGAGCGTGCGAATTATGACACCTGGGCACTGTTTATCATTGCCAAGGCGCTCGTTGTTTATGCCGAGTGCTCAAATGACAGCCGCATTGAGGAGGCTCTTTACAGGGCCTTTAAGAACTTTAAGGATCACATCCGCTTTGCCACCATATCAAGATGGGGCACCGCCCGTTGGTTCGAGTGCTTTATTCCCCTTTCATGGCTTTACGAGCGCAGACCCGAGCCGTGGATAAAGGAGCTTGCCCGTACTCTTGCACTTGAGGGCATGAATTACCGCCTGCTGCTTGACAACTTTACGGCAACCGACAAGTGCCTTGATTGGGATTACACCGTTCATGTCGTAAATCTCGCCATGGCAATCAAATGCTACGCCGTAGCAGACGATTTTCTCGATTGTGACGGCAAGGGCTTTGCCGAGGAGTTTCTTGATACAATTCGCAAGTATCACAGCACCGCCTACGGTCTTTTTACCGGTGACGAATGTCTTGCAGGCAGCTCACCCACACAGGGTGCAGAGCTCTGTGCAATAGTTGAGGCCATGTATTCCTTCGAAACCCTGTATGAGATATACGGCGACACAAAATGGGCAGACAGGCTTGAGCTTCTCGCCTTTAATGCTCTTCCCGCAACCGTAAGCAACGACATGTGGACCCATCAGTACGATCAGCTTGTCAATCAGGTTTCCTGCGTTACCGAAAGGTGTGAGGGTCACCTGAAATTCACAACCAACTCAGCCGATGCTCACATTTTCGGCCTTGAGCCCAACTTCGGCTGCTGCACCTCGAATATGGGTCAGGGCTTCCCGAAGCTTGCCCTTTCGGCCTTCTACGGAAGCAGAGACGGTATTGCCATCGGAGCCATACTCCCCGCAGTGCTTGAGACCGAGCTGAACGGCGCACATATAAAAATCGAGAGTATTACCGAATATCCCTTTAAGAGCACGGTGAAATACAGGGTAACCTCCGACCGTCCCGTCGACTTCACCCTCACGGTGCGTGTCCCCGAAAACACCGAGGCTGCCCTTCTCAACGGTAAGTCGGTTACGGCAGGTGCACATAGCCTTGCCTTCTCGGGAACAGAGGCCGAATATGAGCTCAATCTGACTCCCAAAACCGTTTTGGACGAAAGACCGAACGGACTCTTTGCGGTTCACAGAGGAGCTCTGCTCTACAGTCTGCCCATCAAGTATGAAAAGACAATGCACGAATATGTTCGTGACGGCGTCGAAAGAAAATTCCCCTACTGCGATTACGAGCTTACTCCCGTCGGAAAATGGAGCTACGGTCTTGCAGATGAAAGCTTCACCCCCGTCGAGGGCGAGATAAGCGATTATCCCTTCTCGGATGAAAAGCCGCCGATAGTCCTCAAGGCTCACCTTGCCGAAATCGATTGGGGCATGGACCCCGAGCATCCCGACTTCTGTGCCGAGGTGCCCGCATCTAACAAGGCGCTTTCCGCCGCGGTGGAGCTTGAGCTGTACCCCTACGGCTGCACATCACTGAGAATCACCGAAATGCCCAAGGT
>CAZDEI010000114.1:0-4025 GCA_964504325.1 uncultured Eubacteriales bacterium
CACAAGCTCTGAGGTGACCACTGATTTTGAACGCATTGCTCTTCCCTGCCCCTTTTCCTGGCCTGTGAGCACCGCTAATCTGAAGCGCTGTCTGCTGATCACACGCCTTTCAATCGACGGCAGTGACAAGGAGGTTGTTCTTGTGAATTTGCACCTTGAGGCCTATGACGACGGTGAAGGAAAGCTCGCTCAAACAAAGCAGCTCATGGAAATTCTCGAGCAGGAATACAAAAAGGGCAATTATGTAATCGCCGGCGGAGATTTCAATCAGGTCTTTCCCGAGACCTTAGACAAATACCCCGTTGATGACGGTGTATGGAGACCGGGAATTCTGGAGAAGGATTCACTCCCCGTAGGCTTCAGCTACGCCTTTGACAGCAGCACTCCCACCTGTCGCCTGCTCAACCGTCCCTTGGACGCCGACAGTCAAATGTATGTGATCGACGGCTTTATCGTCTCGCCGAATGTAAAAGTCGAGCAGATCGAAACGGTCGGACTTGAATTTGCCAATTCCGATCATAATCCCGTCCGGCTTTCGGTCACCTTACTTAAATAAAACAAAAGACCCTGCGCACTTGACTGCTTAGTCACTGCGTAGGGTCTTATTTCGCTTCAGAGCGGTTTTTTCGGCTCGGGTAATTCATCGTACATTGCGAGAACAAGCTCTGTCAGGAGCTGCTTATCGTCCACCTCGTCTGCAAACAGCATTTTGCTTCCTCTCTCATACGGAAGCTGAAGCTCCGCATGTGGCATAAGCGAGACTGCGGAGGGCACCGGCTTTATAAGCAATCTGTCATCATATATTCCGCCGAAGATCCGGCCGCGATAGTAAAGAATATATTCTCCCATCATTGCGCGGTAGGAAATGCCGTCGAGCTCAGAAAGCTGCTCTAAGATATAAAGCAAATAACCTTTACTTGAGGACATAATCACTCCTCCTTAAGCCTTTGATTCGATTTTTTTCGACCCATTTCGCCATTTTCCCGAGCGGTAAAAAACAAAGGAGAGGGATGCAGCAGAGCACCAGCCTATCGGCCATGCAAGCCATATTCCCGTGGTACCGAAGGGACCGGTCAAGATACTCGCAAGTATTACCCTGAGGAACAGATCGGTAAAGGTGGCGATCATAAATGTCACCATACGCTCTGCACCGCGCAAAATTCCGTCGGCGACGAGCTTAAGAGAAATGGCCATGTAAAAGGGTGAAATGATCCTAAGCATTTCAACGGCAGCCTCCATCGCCCTGCCGCTCGGGTCATCAAGAAAGAGAAGCAGAATATATTTTCCCGCAAAGAAATATATAAGAGTAAGCGGAATACACAGCGACCACACAAGCTTAACGCCTGCCTTAAAGCCCTGCTTGACACGCTCCGGCTTGCCTGCTCCGAGATTCTGTGCGGTGAAATTCGATATGCCGTTGCTGAGTGTGTTCAATGAGGATATAACCAAATTATTGAGCTTCACCGAGGCGGAATAGCCTGCCATAACTGCCGAGCCGTAGGAATTGATAATTCCCTGTATGACGATATTTCCGACCGAAACAAAGCTCTGCTGCAATATACTCGGCACGGCAATTGCCGAAAGCTTTCCGAGCATTTTAAAAGAGAAGCAGGGAGTCTTACCCTCGGTTTTGATTTTCGACAGGCGGATAAAAACGACTGTAACGGCAAGTATACAGCTTATTCCCTGACAGATAAAGGTCGCCCATGCAACTCCCGAAACTCCCATTTGAAATGCTGTGACAAAAAGTATATCCATGCCTATATTGGAAACGGATGAGCAGGCAAGGAAGATAAAGGGTGTTTTCGAGTCGCCGAGTGCCGAAAAGATTCCAGTTGCAATATTGTAATAGAACACAAAGGGCAGGCTGAGTATGTAGATATCCAAATAAAGCTCGGAATCTGCCATGACATTTTCGGGCGTATTTATAAATCGCAGCAGATCCATGCAGAAGATCATACCGACAGCCATAAGGACAAGGCAAAGCACACCGCCCGTAAGGAGGGTCGTATAGACCGCGGTTTTCATATCCCTGTACTGCCTTCCACCGAAAAGCTGTGCCGTCACAACCGAGCAGCCGATATTGCAGCCGAGTGCAAAGGCCAAAAATATAAGTGTGATTTCATAGCTGTTGCCGACTGCTGCCAACGCATCCTCGTTTATAAACTTACCTGCAACAAGGCTGTCGGCAATATTATAAAGCTGCTGAAAAATAACGCTTCCGAAAAGCGGTATGCAGAAATTTCGCAGCACCGTTGATGCCTTTCCGACCGTCAAATCCCTATTCATAAAGCTTCGCCATCCCGTATACGATAAATTTGCAGTCCTGCCGAGGTCAGAAAAATCGAGGCACTGCAGAAAATTCGACTGTTATATTATATCGCAAATCATTCTGCATGTAAATTGAAATATCGAATAAAATTCTATAAGAATTATGCTCTGAAGGATACTGCATTTATTAGATTTGTGAAGAACCGATAATTACAGACAGCAAAAGCAAAGCGACATCAATGGGACATACTGTGATGTAAAACAAAAATGCAAAAAGGGGTTGACAAATGTCGAATCTTGTTGTAAAATACAGATAACGAACAAATGTTCGGGAGGTAATTAAAATGGCATTCACACTTACGGTTCTTGAAATATTCGTTGCCTGCATACTTATTGTGGGCTTTATAAACGAGGAAAAGCTCGCCCGTTTCGAGCAGCGCACTTCCCACAGCCTTAAGAGAAGGCTTCGCCGCTCACTTAAGAAAAGGAAAATCGCCGGCTTTTCGGCGGTCAAGCTTCCCGCTTCCGAAAAATACTGTGCATAAGGCATCGGCAGGGCCGCGGCTCCCGTCTTCCCCTTTTCGGCATGCGCTTATGCTCGGCATTACATTATATTTTTCAGCGGCTCCGCAAAGAACAAGGGCGAACGGACAACTGTGTCCCGTTCGCCCTTGTCTTATTTTATCTGTTATCAAGCTCTTGTCTGACCGCCTTCACAAAGAGAGCGGCATTTCTGCTCAACTCCGAATAATCACCCATTTGTATAAGATCCCGTCTTACAACGGCACCACCGACCGAAACGGCACAGGCACCGGCCTCAAAATATCCGTGTATGCTTTGCAGATCAACATTTCCCACGGCAATAAACGGAACAGCGGAAAGCGGAGCCTTCAGCATTTTCAGGTATTCACAGCCGAGAATATTCAGCGGAAAGAGCTTAACAAAATCCGCACCGCATTTATAAGCTGCGGCCGCCTCTGTGGGAGTTATGGCTCCCGGAATAGATACAAGACCGCGTTCAAGGGTTGCCCTCACCACCTCCGGATCAAAGTCCGGCGAAAGAACAAAGCGACCTCCCGCAGCAGCCGTCAGCTCGACCTGTGCTTTGCTTAAAACCGTACCCGCACCGACGCACATTTTGCCGCCAAAGCGCTCGTTAAGCCGCTTAATACCCTCGGCCGTTACACTGTCGGAGGTTTTCCCGCTCATGTCATATGTCAGCTCAATAAGTCTTATACCGCCCTCATACAGACTGTCCGCCAGAGGTATCAGTGTCTCGGGTGCGGCACCTCTCACTATAACTATCAGGCCGTTTTCCTTTATTAGTCTTGAAGCTTCGGATTTCACTTTATTATTCCTTTCATTTCACGGGGCTGCCCGTAACGGCAAAATAATATCGCCTTGAGGAGGGCGGCCAATCTGTCAGTATACCGTATTGGGGGTCAAAGAAGACTCCTCGGTAAAGCAACGACCAATGCCAGCATTTAGGTGTTTCGAGGCTGAGCAGACAGACCTGCGGCAGCAATTCGATATTATCTGCCGCGCGCCTTTCGGAAAGCTGCATTCCCCTTTCGGCAAGATACGCTCTCATCGTTTTCAAATCGGTTTCCCGAGCATTTGAAATATCGTCAATCACCTCTTCGGCAGAGCTGCCGGTGAGCATGGCGAGAACTGCCTGACCGCAGGCAAGCGGATTAGGCTCTGCGATGTATTTGATCGTCATTAATCGGGAATCCTTTCGAGCACCTTGATGA
>CAZDEI010000115.1:0-4004 GCA_964504325.1 uncultured Eubacteriales bacterium
GCGAGGCGGAGATAACGACACCATCGCAAAGATGTATTATATCGGAATAGCCGAAAAATACGGCTTTACGCTCGATACGCCGTATAAGGATATACCCGAGGAGGCAAAGCAGGTGCTCCTCTACGGCAGCGGCGACGAAAAGCTTCAATTTTCGAGAAACTCCGATTGGGGCGGCGGAAAGTATACCGCAGTCTTCGAGGGAATTATCAATAATTTGGAAAGACGCTATCGCGAAACCTCAAGCGAATGGGCAAGAGCGGAGATACAGTCGGTCATGTCCGAATGCGAATGCCCCGACTGTCACGGAGCAAGGCTCAAGCCCGAGGTGCTCTCGGTCAAGCTGGGAGGACTTAATATCAGAGAGCTTTGCGACAAATCGGTGACCGAGGTCATTCGGTTCATGAGCTCGCTTAAGCTCAGCGGCAACGCCGGGAAAATAGCCGAGCCTATTGTAAAGGAAATAATATCAAGGCTTGAATTCCTCAACACCGTAGGATTGGGATATTTGACCCTATCCCGTGCAGCGGGAAGCCTCTCGGGCGGCGAAAGCCAAAGAATCAGGCTTGCCACTCAGATAGGCTCATCGCTTATGGGTGTGCTGTATATTCTCGATGAGCCGAGCATAGGACTGCATCAGCGTGACAACCGAAAGCTGCTTAAGGCTCTTTGTGATTTGAGAGATCAGGGAAATTCACTGATAGTTGTAGAGCACGACGAGGAGACCATAGCCTCTGCCGATTGGATTATAGATATAGGCCCCGGCGCCGGTGTAAACGGCGGAGAGGTGGTCTTTACGGGAACGCCCGCACAGCTTGCCGAATGCAGCGGCTCGCTTACGGCCGACTACATGACGGGCAGGAAAAAAATACCCGTTCCGACCGAAAGAAGAAAGGGCAACGGCTGCTTCCTTACCATTAAAAACGCGAGAGAAAACAATCTTAAGGGAATTACCGTGAAAATCCCTCTCGGTGAGCTTGTCTGCGTTACGGGCGTCTCCGGCTCGGGAAAATCCTCTCTGATAAACGGTATACTCTACAAGACGCTTGCCGCAAGGCTCAACCATGCACATACCTTCCCGGGTAAAAGCGACGGCGTAGACGGTATTGAAAATCTTGACAAAATAATAGCCATAGATCAGTCGCCCATCGGACGGACACCGCGCTCAAATCCCGCAACCTATACGGGTGTTTTCGGGGATATCCGTGAGCTGTTTGCCTCTGTCAGGGAGGCCAAAATGAAGGGCTATACCGCGGGAAGATTTTCCTTTAATGTCAAGGGCGGTCGCTGTGAGGCCTGCGAGGGAGACGGCATCAAGAAAATAGAAATGCATTTTCTTCCCGATATATACGTGCCCTGTGAGGTTTGCGGAGGGACACGCTATAACAGAGAAACCCTTGAAATCAAATATAAGGGTAAAAGCATTTACGACATTCTCGAAATGACGGTGGACGAGGCGATCGTGTTCTTCTCAAGCATACCGAAAATTTCAAGAAGGCTCGAAACGCTTAGGGATGTCGGACTCGGCTATATCAAGCTCGGACAGCCTGCCACCACACTTTCGGGCGGTGAGGCACAGCGTGTTAAGCTTGCAACCGAGCTTTCGAAAAGACCCACGGGAAGAACGGTTTATATTCTCGATGAGCCCACCACGGGACTTCACACGGCCGATGTTCATCGTCTTGTCAGGGTGCTTGACAGGCTTACCGATGCCGGCAATTCCGTAATAGTCATAGAGCATAATCTCGATGTGATAAAGGTGGCCGACTGTATAATCGACCTCGGTCCCGAGGGCGGAGACGGCGGCGGAACGCTTGTTGCCTGCGGAACTCCCGAGGAGGTTGCCGCGGTTGAGGCCTCGTATACGGGAGCCTTTCTCGCAAAGCTGCTTTGAGCCGTAAAAAATTCACATATTATTAACTATCACGGTGCTCGGGTGAAATAAAATTATTTATCGGAGAGGTGAGGAGTGCTCTATGTTCGGCTTTGTTCGTGCCTGCAGATCCGAAATGCGTTTCAAGGAATATGACACCTATAAGGCCGTTTACTGTACTCTTTGCCGAGCACTCGGACGGGACTACGGTCCTACGGCGCGCTTTATACTCAGCTACGATGCCGTGTTTATGCTCATGCTCGGAAGCAGCCTCGATGAGGGCTGCACCGAATACGAGAAAAGGCGCTGCGTCTGCAATCCGTTGAAAAAATGCGCCTACTGTAAGTCGAAGCTGTCGGCTGAGGCTTACACCGCTGCTGTTCTTGTTCTGCTTTCGGACGGAAAGCTGAGAGACGGTATAGCCGACGGAGGCTTTTTCTCACGGCAGCTTTACCGAATGCTTCGATTGTGGAGCGGACGCAAGGCAAAAAAGGCGGCTGCTTTATATCCCGAGGCTGCCGAGGCTGTCGAGGGGTATTTAACCGCTCAGGCTGAGGTGGAAGCGGGCGAACCCTGTGGGCTTGACAGGTCTGCTGAGCCTACCGCCGCGGCAATGAAATCGCTTTTCGGCGCAATGGGCAAGGATGAAATTTCCGCAAGGGTCTTTTCCGAGATAGGCTATCTTATCGGAAAATGGATATATATTGCCGATGCGGCGGCTGATGTCGAAAAAGACAGAAAAAGCGGAAATTATAATCCCTTGCTGTCGGAAAATGTCGAATCACCGCGAGCCTCTGCGATTCCCGTAATGAACACCTGTGCCGTGCTTATGAAAAGAGACCTCGAGCTTCTCGGCGACATAAAGTACAGAGCCATTTTGGAAAATATAATCGTTTTCGGCCTTGACGAGGTCGGAAAAACGATTTTTGAGGAGAAAAAGAAATGAAAGATCCGTATTCGGTGCTCGGCGTAGGCAAAAATGCGACCGATGATGAAATTAAGGCTGCATACCGTGAGCTTGCGCGTAAATACCATCCGGATAATTATACCGACAATCCGCTTTCCGATCTTGCAAGCGAAAAAATGCAGGAGATAAACAACGCCTACGACGAAATAATGGCGGAAAGAAAGGGCGGAAAAAAGACGGGCGGTCGCTCGGGAGCCTACGGCGGAGGCACATATTCAAATTCGTCCTCCTCGTCGGAATATGCCGATATCAGACGATTTATAAATCAGGGAAGATTCGATGATGCACAAAGCCTTTTGGACGGTGTGCCCGTTGAGGCGCGAAGCGCCGAATGGTATTTTCTGAACGGCACCGTGCTTTACCGCCGCGGCTGGTTCGATGATGCCTATACAAGCTTTGCAACCGCCTGCAGAATGGATCCCTCAAATGCCGAATACCGTGCGGCCTATGCACAGGCTCAGCGTAACCGCGGCGGCTTCTCCTCCTATAATCACAGGGACGGAGAATGCTCCGCCTGCGATATCTGTCAGGGACTGATTTGTGCCGACTGCTGCTGTGAATGCATGGGCGGAGATCTTATCAGGTGCTGTTAATGAAAAGCACAAAAAAAATCACGCTTTCGGCAGTGATGGCAGCGGTTGCCGTGGTAATCATGCTATGCTCGTATTTCCCGTATCTGACATATTCGATACCTGCCATTGCCTGCCTTTTCGTGCTCGTGCCGACCTTGGAGCTCGGCCTGAAATGGGGCTGGATAACATATGCCGTCGCAGCGGTGCTCACGCTGTTTACGGGTGAGCTTGAGGCCAAGCTCGTGTTTGTGCTGGTGCTCGGATATTATCCCATGCTGAAGGAGAGTGTGGAGCGGCTTCATTGCAAGCCGCTTGAATATATTATCAAGCTTGTCGCCTTTAATGCGGCGGTGCTTCTGTTTTATCTTGCCATGACAAAGCTCGGAGGCGTGGACCCTGCCGAATTCGGAATGGGAATGCGGTTCGGTCAGCTTTTGCTGCTAGCGCTTGCCAATGCGCTTATTTTGGTCTTTGATGCGGCACTTACGCGGCTTACGGCGATGTATTTTATAAAATATCATGAGCGCATAAGAAAAATGCTTAAATAATAAGGATGAGCTGTTAAATAATGTCTGAAAAAACAGTAGTCATAGGC
>CAZDEI010000116.1:0-4003 GCA_964504325.1 uncultured Eubacteriales bacterium
AAGGAGGACTGTGCCGTGTGAACTGTCGCTCAGTCGGAGAGGCGAGCCCGTATAAGCTCCAAGAACATTGGGAACAGCATATCCGCAAAGAGACGGTGCTTTTTTCTTGTCGGGTGGTTCAATTTGTTTGAAAGCAGCGCGGTGGTGTCTATTCCGTAGCGCTGCATAGTTTTCCATTTTTCATAGGCGTCGCAGACGGTCACTCCGTTTTTGCGTGCGGCCGAAATACCCGCCGCAATGACCCTGTCCATGGCTCCGCTGTTCTGGCAGTCGGCACAGTCGGCGGCCATGTCTAAAAGGCGGTCGATAACCTCGGCATGAACATAGGTGTTATACATGCTCGGTGTCATATACACAACCGAGCAGCCCTGCTCGGTCAGTCGACGGAATATCGAATCCATGGTGTTAAAGAAGCCGTCGGGATCCCTTTTACAGCCATTATTCAGTCCGAAGCAGACAACGACGAGCTCGGGACGGTGCGCCAAAGCATCGCGCGAGAGGCGCTCAAGCCCCTCCTCGGCCGAATTGCCGCTGATTCCTGCGTTGATAACGGTAATATCCTCATTCGGAAATTCCCGACAGAGAAGCTCTTCCGTATATGAAACATAGCAATTCTTTCTGTCGTATATAACATCATAGGAGTCGCCGCTCGGATTGAGCTCAAAGCAGTCCTCGGTTATGTTGTCACCGAGAAAAACTATTTTCATGGGCCTGATTTCTTTCAAGGCTCGAAGAATTTACAAATATACTATAGCACTTTTTACGGCGTTTTCAAGGAAAACCAATGGATTTTTATGAGGCGGCAGTGAGCGAGTCTTCGACAAAAGCCGACAAAAAGGGCCGCGAGCGAGAGCTCACGGCCGAATGCGTAAAGGACCTTGTATTATCTGCTCAAAGCCATTCTATGGTTGCCGGCGGCTTTGAGGTTATGTCGTAGGTAACGCGGTTTACGCCGCTTACCTCATTTACGATACGGCGGGAGACTCTGTCAAGCAGCTCATAGGGCAGCCTTGACCAATCGGCCGTCATAAAGTCGCTTGTATCGACGGCGCGAAGAGCGACCGTATAGTCGTAGGTTCTGCCGTCTCCCATAACGCCGACACTGCGGCAGTCGGTAAGCACGGCAAAGTGCTGACCTATTTTGCGGTCAAGCCCTGCGGCGGATATTTCCTCACGGAAAACAGCATCTGCCTCGCGGAGAATATCAAGCTTTTCCTTCGTAATATCGCCTATCACTCGAACGCCGAGACCCGGGCCGGGGAAGGGCTGACGGTAGACGAGCTCCTCCGACAGTCCGAGCTCAAGCCCGAGCGCGCGAACCTCATCCTTGAACAGGTCGGCGAGCGGTTCTATTATTTCCTCAAAGTCGACGCAGTCGGGAAGACCGCCGACATTATGGTGGCTTTTTATCAGGGCGGCATCGCCGACTCCGCTTTCTATTCGGTCGGGATATATGGTTCCCTGTACGAGGTAATCGACATGGCCGAGCTTTTTAGCCTCTGCCTCGAATACTCTTATGAATTCCTCTCCTATGATCTTTCGCTTTGCCTCGGGATCTACCACACCCTTGAGCCTTGAAAGAAAGCTGTCACTTGCATCTACGGCGATAAGATTAAGGTCGAGCGTCTTTCCGAAGACCTCCTTGACCTGCTCTGCCTCGTTTTTGCGCAAAAGCCCGTGGTCTACAAAGATACAGGTCAGATTTTTACCTATCGCCTTATGGAGCAGGAGAGCTGCGACCGAGGAATCCACTCCTCCCGAGAGTGCACAGAGCACCCTTTTGTCACCGATTTTTTTCTTTAGTGCCGAGATTTCTCTTTCGGCAAAATCAGACATGCTCCAGTCGCCTGCGCAGCCGCAGATATCATGCACGAAATTCGAAAGCAGGATGCCGCCCTCCGGAGTGTGCAGCACCTCGGGATGAAATTGCACGGCGTAGTATTTTTTTGAATCGCATTCCATTGCCGCAACGGGGCAGTCGGCCGTCTTTGCGGTTATGCGGAAGCCGTAGGGGATTCGCGAAATATAATCCGTATGGCTCATCCAGCAGGTCGTTTTCGGTGGAATTCCCTTAAAAAGGCGGCTTGTGTTGTCGAGAAGCAGCTCGACTCTACCGAATTCACTGCTTCCCGCCTCGACCGTGCCCTCAAGCACAAAGGCGGTAAGCTGTGCGCCGTAGCAGATGCCGAGTATCGGTATTCCGAGCTCTAAAAGCGCCTTGTCACACAGGGCGGCGTTTTCTCCGTAAACGCTTTTGGGTCCGCCGGTTAGAATTATGCCCTTGTAGCCCGCTGCTTTTATCCGTTCAACGGGGACGGTGTAGGGCAGGATTTCGGAGTAAACATTATTTTCTCTGACTCTTCGCGCGATAAGCTGATTGTACTGACCGCCGAAATCGAGAACGAGTATTTTTTCCATAGCAGCTTCACGACCGTTCGATTGTATTTTACCGAAATATTTTACCAAAAGTCGAGCCTTCTGTCTACAGAAAAATACCCGTTTTACGAAGATACGGCAATCTGCACATAAGCTTTATTCCACCGTCACCGATTTTGCGAGATTTTTCGGCTTGTCGATGTCGCAGCTCTTTGCCTCGGCGATATAATAGGCGAGAAGCTGAAGCGGGATTACCTCAGGAAGACCGTTGAAAAGCGGCTCCGCTCGAGGAACGCGGATTATGTCCTCTGCCTCGCAGTCGGTCATATCGGAGCCCTCAAGGCATACGCATATGACCCGCGCGCCTCTTGCTCTGACCTCCTTGATATTGCTCAGCATTTTGTCGAAAAGCGCCTCATGGCAGCAAAGCGCAATGACGGGAGTTCCCTCCTCTATAAGAGAAATCGTTCCGTGCTTGAGCTCACCTGCGGCATAGGCCTCGGAATGTATATAGGATATCTCCTTAAGCTTTAAGGAGCCCTCAAGGCATACGGCATAGTCGGTGCTTCTGCCGATAAAGAAAATATTCCCCTTGTCGGCATATTTTTCGGCGGTCGACCTGATTTCGGGATTGAGTCCGAGCGCACGCTCAACCTGCTCGGGCAGCCCTTCGATTTCGGATATAAGCCTTGAATATTCATTCTCGTCGATTTTTCCGAGCAGGAGGGCGGCCTGAACGGCAAAAAGGAAGAGAACCGATACCTGCGTTGTATAGCCCTTGGTGGTGGCAACGGCTATCTCGGGACCCGCACGGGTGAAAAGCACATCGTCCGAAAGCCTTGCTATCGTGCTTCCGACGACATTTACCACGGAAAGAATTTGGGCACCGCGCCGTCTTGCCTCCTTCATTGCGGCTATTGTGTCGGCGGTTTCACCCGACTGAGAAATCACAATAAGCAGCGTTTTTTCATCTATTATCGGGTCGGAGTAGCGGAGCTCGCTTGCAAGCTGAACCGAGGTCGGAATACCGGTGAGCCGCTCGATCGCTATTCTGCCGAGCTCGCCTGCATAGGCGGCGGAGCCGCAGGCGGTGATAATGATTTTGTTGATTTTGCCGATGCGCTCTGCCGACATTTTCATATTGTCGAGAATAATTTTACCGTTCTTAATACGGGGCTCGATTGTGTCCGCGAGCGCCTTGGGCTGCTCATAGATTTCCTTAAGCATAAAGTGCTCGTAGCCGCCCTTTTCGGCCGCCTCTATATCCCAATCGATATAGCTTATTTTTTTATCCACGGGTCTGAGCTCACGGTTGAATACCGTGACGCCGTCTGCCTTGAGCACAGCAAGCTCGTCATCCTCAAGATATATCACAGCTCTTGTATGGGCGATAAGAGCCGTGACATCCGAGGCAATAAAGCTCTCCTTCTCGCCGAGACCTATTATAAGCGGACTTGAGCGACGAACGGCAAACAGCGTGTCGGGCTGTTCGGAGGATATTATTCCGAGTGCATAGGCACCCTCGAGACGGGCGACGGTTTTTTCGATCGCCTCAAATGCATTGCCTGAATAATTCTTCTGCAGAAGCTGAGCCACGACCTCTGTGTCGGTTTCACTTTTGAAAAGC
>CAZDEI010000117.1:0-4001 GCA_964504325.1 uncultured Eubacteriales bacterium
CAAGCTCGACAGTGCCTCGCATGCTCACGAGGTGAAAGCCGTTTCGAGGGAGGAATTCACAAACGGTGCCCCCTCGGCTCCGCTTTACTGCTGCTGTGAGAACGGCTTTTTGTTTGCGAGAGAGGGCCAGGCGTTTTTCACAGACGACACCTCTGTCGCCGCCGAGCTGCTCTGCTCCGACTGTCCCAAGCTTTTCCACGATATCAAGTCCGCCTACGAGCTGCTGCCTGCGGACACCGTTATTAAAAACGCGGAATTCGACACCCTGCTTGCGGGATATCTTCTTGATCCCAACGGCAAGGACAATTCCTTGAAGAGACTCGCCGAGAAGCAGGGGCTTCACTGTGACGACACCGTCGAAAGCCGCGCTGCAGCTCTCATCGCACTCACCAAGCAGCTCGGTGCCGCTCTTGAGTCGGCAGAAATGTCCGCGCTTTTGTGCGATATCGAGCTTCCGCTTGCTCGTGTCCTTGCCGAAATGGAGCGTGTCGGCTTCCTTGTCGACACCGACGGCATCACCCGATACGGAAAGGAGCTTTCGACCCGTATCGACAGACTTCGCGCCGAAATAATCGAGGATGTCGGCTACGAATTCAACCTTAATTCTCCCAAGCAGCTCGGCGAGGCACTTTTTGTGAAGCTCGGCCTGCCGCACGGAAAAAAGACCAAGAGCGGCTATTCCAAAAGCGCCGATATTCTCGAAAAGCTCAAATACGAAAGCCCCGTTGTCGAAAAGCTTCTCGAATACCGTGGGCTCACCAAGCTGAAATCCACCTATTGCGAGGGCCTGACCGCCGCAGTGAGCGCAGACGGAAGAATTCACTCCCGTCTGAATCAAACCGAAACCAGAACAGGCAGAATCAGCTCCGCCGAGCCGAATCTTCAAAACATTCCCGTTCGCAAGGAGGAGGGTCGCCTGCTTCGAGATTTCTTTATTGCAGAGGAGGGCAAGCTGCTCTGCGATGCCGACTATTCGCAGATAGAGCTGCGTGTGCTTGCTCATATGGCAGGCGACGACGAGATGATCTCGGCCTTTAACAACAATACCGACATTCACACCGCAACCGCCGCCGAGGTGTTCGGAATGCCTTGCGAAATGGTAACCGCTCAGATGCGCAGTCGCGCGAAGGCCGTCAATTTCGGCATCGTTTACGGCATCGGTGCCTTTTCGCTTGCCAAGGATATCGGCGTCTCCTTCTCGGAGGCCTCGGGCTATATTAAAAATTATCTCGGCACCTACAGAGGTGTGGATTCCTTTATGAAGCGCTCGATTGAGGAGGCCAAGGAAAACGGCTTTGTCACCACCATGTTTTCTCGCAGACGACCGCTTCCCGAGATACGCTCGGGCAATGCGGCGACAAGAGCCTTCGGCGAGCGCGCCGCCCGCAATGCACCGATTCAGGGCACCGCAGCGGATATTATCAAGCTTGCGATGATACGGGTCTTTGAACGCCTCCGAAGAGAGCTACCCGAGGCAAAGCTGATTTTACAGGTCCACGATGAGCTGATCATAGAGGCTCCGGAAAGCGAGGCAGAGGCCGCCTGTGCCATCCTTGTAGAGGAAATGGAAAATGCCGCAAGGCTTTCGGTAAAGCTCGTTGCAGATGTTCATTGCGGAAAAAGCTGGCTGGAGGCAAAGGGGTGATGACCGAAATACAGCTTCTTTCGGACTCCTCTCGCTTTTCCGATATTGCCGCGCTTGAGACCGAATGCTTTTCGGAGCCGTGGTCTAAGGCGGCGCTTGCCGAGGCGGCACAATACGGAGCTCTGTTTTTCGCCGCACTGCATGACGGACGCGTGATCGGCTATGCGGGTCTGAAGCCTGTAGTCGATGAGGGCTATATATCAAATGTTGCGGTCACCGCCTCCGAGAGGCGTACCGGCTGCGGCAGAGCGCTCATGAGGAGCGTCGACGCTTGGGCAGAGGAGCATGGCCTCGTCACGGTCTCGCTTGAGGTCAGGGAGTCAAATCTTGCCGCACAGGCTCTTTATCTTTCCTGCGGCTATGAGACCGTCGGAAAACGAAGAGGCTTTTACTCGCATCCGACCGAGGATGCGATCATAATGACTAAATATTACGGAGCCGAGTGCAGATAAGACAGCCGTCTTACTTATCTCGGCATCCTCGGGAAGAGTGATAGCTTGTACATACTCAGTATTGAATCCTCCTGCGATGAGACCGCAGCCGCCGTGGTCGAGGACGGCAGACGGGTGCTTTCCTCGGTGGTCGCAACGCAGATAGCCGAGCACAGAATATACGGCGGAGTAGTCCCCGAGATTGCCTCTCGCAGACATACCGAAAGCATTTCCTCGGTGGTCGCAAGGGCAATTGCCGAGGCGGGGCTTTCCGACAGCGAGCTTGATGCGATCGCCGTCACCTTTGCTCCCGGTCTTATAGGTGCATTGCTGGTCGGCGTCAACTTTGCAAAGGGTCTCTCGCGCTCACTCGGAATTCCTCTGATTCCCGTTCACCATCTTCGCTCGCATATTGCCGCGAATTATCTCGAATATCCGCAGCTTGAGCCCCCCTTCCTATGCCTGCTTGCCTCGGGCGGAAACAGCCATATTGTCGAGGTCTCCTCCTACACCTCCTTCAAAGTGATAGGCAGGACCCGTGACGACGCCGCAGGCGAATGCTTTGACAAAACGGCGCGCGCCATGGGTATGAGCTATCCGGGCGGAATAGAGCTTGACCGAATTGCCGACCCCGACGGATACAAAAAGTACTCCCTGCCGACCCCGTCGGTTACGGGCCACGAATTCGATTTTTCCTTTTCGGGACTCAAAACCGCAGTTATCAACCTTTTGCACAACAACGAGCAAAAGGGTCTTGAGACCGATATTCCGGCCCTTGCCGGCGCCGTGAGAAAAAAGGTTTGCGATGTTCTCATAGGCAACACCCTTTCGGCAGCCGAAATGCTCGGAGCGAAAAAAATCGCCCTCGCCGGAGGCGTAAGCGCAAACAGCGAGCTTCGCCGCCGAATGGAGGAGGAATGCAGGGCACGCGGCCTTGAGTTTTTCCTGCCTCCCCTTAAATACTGCGGTGACAACGCCGCAATGGTAGGCGCACAGGCCTATTATGAGTATCTTTCGGGCAATCTTGCCGACGCGGAGCTCAACGCCTATGCAACCCTGCCGATCGATTACAGAGAATAGCACAAAGCATTTATACGAAAAGGAGGAGCGGTATGCAGGAGATCAAATGTCCCGGCTGCGGACAGGTCTTTCAGGTTGACGAAAGCGGCTACGACAAAATCGTACGACAGGTTCGCGATAAGGAATTCTCCGCCGAGCTTGAGCAGAGAGAAAGGGAGCTCCGTGCGAATCAGGCAAGAGAGCTTGAGCTGCTTCGAATGAAGGAGCAGCGTGAGCATTCTACGGATATTGCCAAGAAGGACAGCGAGCTTGCCGAGCTCAACCGTCGGTTGACCGAGCTTCAGGCAAGGGTCGATGCGGACGATACGGCAAAAAAGCTCGCCGTCGCCGAGGCAGTGGAAAAGAAGAACACAGAGCTCACCGAAAGGCTTTCCGAGCTTGCCGAGCTCAAGGCCGAGCTGAAATCGAAGGAGACCGAGGCGCTACTGAACACCGAGGCACTCAAAAAGCAGTATGACGACAGACTTCGCCTCAAGGACGAGCAAATCGAATACTACAAGGACTTCAAGGCACGCCAATCGACAAAGATGATCGGCGAGAGCCTCGAGCAGCACTGCCTCACACAATTCAATTCTCTTCGAATGACCGCCTTTCCGAATGCTTATTTCGAAAAGGATAACGATGCCCGAACGGGCAGCAAGGGCGATTTTATTTACCGCGAGTGCGGTGAGGACGGCACCGAGTTCATATCAATTATGTTTGAAATGAAAAATGAGGCCGACACCACTGCCACAAAGCACAAAAACGAGGATTTCTTTAAGGAGCTTGACAAGGATCGCCGTGAAAAGGGCTGTGTATACGCTATACTCGTGACCCTGCTTGAGGCAGACAGCGAGCTGTACAAC
>CAZDEI010000118.1:0-3960 GCA_964504325.1 uncultured Eubacteriales bacterium
TGACCTGTGCCCCACGGCTTTTCGCGACCCTCGGGGCAGGTATAGCCCTCGGGCAGCATGTCGGTCTCCTGATAAACGTATGCGACCTCGACAGACTCGGCAATTCTGCTGCCGACAAGGCGGATAAAATCATCGGCAATGGCCTTTTTGATTATAAAAACAACCTTATCAAAGCCGGCGCGCTTTGCGTCGTATACGGAATAATCCAGCAGAGCCTCGCCGTTCGGACCTATAGGCTCCATCTGCTTAAGACCGCCGAAGCGGCTTCCCATTCCAGCCGCCATAACCACGAGTGTTGCACTCATTTTTCCTGATCTCCCTTGCTGTTGATTTTTGCATTCGCGCTTTCATCAAAGCCCTCTGTGCTTTCCTTTACAAACAGGATCTTAAAGGTCATTACTATCAGCTTCAGGTCAAGCAGCAGAGAATAGTTTTCGATATACATGAGGTCGAGATGAAGCTTGTCCAACGGAGTTGTATTGTATTTGCCGTATACCTGCGCGTAGCCGGTAAGACCGCCCTTGACCTTGTGTCTGAGCATGAATTCGGGATGCTTGCTTGCATACTCGTGAACATTTTCGGTGCGCTCGGGACGGGGTCCCACAAGCGACATGCTGCCGAAAAGAATGTTGAAGAGCTGCGGAAGCTCATCAAGGCGCAGAGGCCTTATGATTTTTCCTACGGCGGTTATTCTGTCATCGCCCACCGTTGCCTTTTTGGCACCGTTCTTGTCGGCATCGACGATCATCGAACGGAATTTCAAAACATTGAATATTTTACCGTTTTCGGTAACGCGGTTCTGCTTGAAGAAAACAGGGCCGCCGTCGATAAGCTTTATGGCAAGTGCGACACCTGCCATGATCGGGCTTGAAATTATGATTCCGGTGAGGGAAATTACTATATCAAAAAATCTCTTTAACAGCTTTTGCTCCTTAGTGAGTCCTCTTGTTTTGCAGACAAAGAGGGGAGCGTCTGAGATCTGCAGAATATAGCTGTCTCTGACGATTATATCGGCGGTGTCGGGCTGAACATAGACCTTTTTGCCGATGCTGTAGCAGTATTTGATTATTTCATCGCGAAGATTTTTGTCGAAATCGTTGCAGACGAGAACGGCATCATGCTCCTTTACGGCCGCAATGACGGCATCGATGCCCTTGTCGGGAGAAATTCCGCGCTCAACCGAATAGCGCTTTTCGATCGCACGCATTTTCCTTGTAAAGAGCCTTGCCGATTCACTGCCCGTCGAAACGACAATGACATTCTTGACGCTGTTTATCATATAGTATACCGAGTTAATGCAGTAGCAGTATACTACGGAAAGGAGACACTGCACGACAAGAGCGGTGAGCATCGCCCAGGGGGAAAGCATTTTTCTTGCAATGAGGCAGAATTCAAAATATGTAAAGAAATCAACAAAGGCGAAGGAAAGACAGGTGCTGTAGGTTATATCGTGAAGGCGTGCGGTTCCGTATTTCATGGCACCGAACACCGACATGAAAACCGCAAGCATGGCCGCATACACGACAACAACGACATAATTGCCCTTCATATAGAAGGATGCGCTCGTGTAGCCAGATTCCCAAACATTCATAAACACCGACATTGAGGTGAGAACCGAGAGCAGCTTCAGGAAAAGAATGATTGATTTTCTGAATTTATATAAAATCTCCATTTCAGGCTCCGATCGGAATATTTGTCGCATAGAGCAACATGATATCATTTTCACAGGTATTATATCACTTTCCCGACAGCTTTTCAACTCCTATTAAACGCCCGTTTGTTTTTCTGCCTTGAAGGAGCAAAAAACTATTGACATTTTGACTGAAAAAATATATAATATTACCTAATGTCCGTCGGTAAGACTTGCTTCCGACGGGCAATTTGAGTTTAATAAGATCAGAGAGGTGTCTTAAATGGCAAAAACCATCATGCTCACTGCAGAAGGACTCAAAAAGCTTGAAGATGAATTGGATAATCTCAAAACAGTCGTTCGCAAGGAAATAGCGGAAAAGATCAAAATCGCAAGAGGCTACGGCGATCTTTCGGAAAACAGCGAATACGACGAGGCTAAAAACGAGCAGGCAAAAATCGAGGCGCGTATCGTTGAGGTCGAGGCAATGCTGAAAAATGTTCAGCTTATCGACGGAGATGCTTATTCCGACACCGTCGGCATCGGTTCTACCGTTCGTGTTATGAATAAGGCCTTCGGCATGGAGCAGACCTATAAAATAGTCGGCTCGGCAGAGGCAAATGCAAGCGAAGGAAAAATTTCGGATGAATCACCTGTCGGAAAGGCTCTTTTGGGTCATGTCGCGGGCGATGAGGTCACCGTCACAGTGCCTGCCGGCGGTACACTCGAATTCACCGTGCTTGAGCTGGTAAAATAATCGATACGGGCAGGCGCGGACTGCCCGTTTTTTACTATCTGAAAAGGATGTGCAATATGGCTGACAATAATCAGAACGGCTCCGCCGTTCAGGATCTTAACGAGATACTCAGAGTAAGAAGAGAAAAGCTTGCCGAGCTTCAGGCGGCAGGTAAGGATCCCTTTAAGATCACCAAATTCGAGGTAACTCATCACGGTGCCGATATTAAGGAAAGCTTCGAAAGCAACGAGGGCAAGACCGTAACGGTTGCGGGACGCATGATGTCCAAGCGCATCATGGGCAAGGCAAGCTTTTGCAATGTTCAGGATATCAGCGGCACCATTCAGGCCTATGTCGCGCGTGACAATATCGGTGAGGAGTCCTATAAGGATTTCAAGCGCATGGACATCGGCGATGTTGTCGGAATCACGGGTGAGGTGTTCAAAACCAAAACCGGCGAAATCAGCATTCATGCAGCCGAGGTAACCCTGCTTTCAAAGAGTCTGCAGGTGCTTCCCGAAAAGTTCCACGGACTTACCAATACGGATGCACGCTACCGTCAGCGCTATATCGATCTTATAATGAATCAGGAGTCCAAGGACACCTTTATAAAGCGCTCGCGCATAATAAGAGAGATAAGAAATTATCTTGACGGTCTCGGCTTTTTGGAGGTCGAGACACCGATGCTCGTTCAAAATGCCGGCGGAGCCGCCGCCCGTCCCTTTGAGACTCATTTCAATGCACTCAATCAGGATTTTAAGCTCAGAATTTCGCTTGAGCTTTATTTGAAGCGCCTTATTGTCGGCGGTCTTGAGCGTGTTTACGAGATCGGCAGGGTTTTCCGAAATGAGGGTCTCGATACCCGTCACAGCCCCGAATTCACCCTGATGGAGCTTTATCAGGCGTATACCGATTACCACGGCATGATGGATCTTACCGAAAATATGTTCAGACATGTCGCTGATAAGGTCTGCGGAACCGAGGTTATACCCTACGGTGAGCATATGATCGATTTTTCAAAGCCCTTCCGCCGAATTACCATGCTTGATGCCGTTAAGCAGTATTCCGGTGTCGATTTTGCTGAGATTAATACCGACGAGGAGGCCAAAAGAGTCGCCGATGAGCACGGCGTTCATTACGAAAGCAGACATAAGAGGGGTGATATACTCAATCTCTTCTTTGAGGAGTTTGTCGAGGATAAGCTTATTCAGCCGACCTTCGTAATGGACCACCCCGTTGAAATTTCTCCGCTCACAAAGCGTAAGCCCGAGGATCCCGACTATGTTGAGCGCTTTGAGCTCTTCTGCAACGGCTGGGAAATGTGCAATGCTTACTCGGAGCTTAACGATCCCATCGATCAGCGCGGACGCTTTGAGGAGCAGGAAAAAATGCTTGCCGCAGGTGATGATGAGGCAAATCATACCGATGAGGATTTCCTTTGCGCCCTCGAGCACGGCATGCCCCCGACAGGCGGCATCGGCTACGGCATCGACCGCTTGGTCATGCTCCTGACCGATTCTCCCGCAATCCGCGACGTCCTCCTTTTCCCGACAATGAAGACCCTCGATAAATAAAGCCTTTTAAATGGTGTTAT
>CAZDEI010000119.1:0-3943 GCA_964504325.1 uncultured Eubacteriales bacterium
AGTTATTGCCCGCTTCGCCCTTTCACAAGGGTAATTTTGATATTTTTGCACTGTTTCTCGGATATACCGTCGGAGTTTGCGATATCTTTTCAAAGCTCACGAAGCTCCGCCTGTCACCGCCCGGCAGCTCCTTGAGCTCAAGAGAGGTGAATTTTCCTCCCAGACGGGCCGATGCACGCCTGCCTGCCTCAAGCTCCTCCTCAACAGAGGGACCCTTCATGGCAACAAAGCGGCCGCCTACCCTTACATAGGGCAAGCAGTATTCGCACAGCACAGGAAGATTTGCAACCGCTCTCGCCGTTGCTATATCGAAGCCCTCACGCAAGGGAGTTCTCGCAGCGTCCTCTGCCCGTGCATGCACCGTTTCAGCCTCAAGCCCCGTTTTGCTCAGCACCTCATTCAGAAAGACAAGCCTCTTGTTAAGAGAATCAAGCAATGTAAGCCTTATGTCGGGGCGTGCCATCTTGAGCACAAGCCCCGGAAAGCCCGCACCCGTTCCGATATCGATCACCCGTGCGTTCCTTTTCACCTCACAGGCGGTAAAGAAAAGCAGTGAATCGTAAAAGTGCTTTACGGCTATACCCTCGGGCTCGGCAATTGCCGTGAGATTCATTTTTTCATTCCATTCGACAAGCAGGGCGGAATAAATCGAAAGCCTTTCCGCGGCGCCGCCGTCGATTTCTATTCCCGCAGCCTCGGCAAGGCGAAGTGCGTTCTCCGTATATTTATCCATTTTTCTCTCCGATCGGTTGATTTTCAGTCTAAAGCTCTTCCTCGGCGGTATAAGACGCAAGCTGCTTTTCGGCCTCGGTCATTTCTCGGCTTTCGCCCTCGGCAAGAGAGGCATCAAGCTCAAGTCGCCCCACCGACAGTCGGGTAAGCGCGACAACTCCGAGACCGAAAACTCCGAACATTCTCTTGATTTGATGGTATTTGCCCTCTCTCAGGGTCACTACAGCCTCGTTTTTCCTCTCGGTATACTCAAGCCGTGCAGGCCTGCAGAGTGTGCCGTCCGCAAGGGTGACACCCTTTAAAAAGCCCTCAGCCACCTCCTCGCCGACCACGCCGTCAAGGGTTACGAGATATTTTTTATCTACATGTCTGCGCGGCGCAACTATTCCGTGTGCCCACACTCCGTCGTCGGTTATGATGAGAAGTCCCGTTGTGTCCCTGTCGAGCCTGCCGACGGGGAAAAGCCCCCTCCGCTTAAGCTCCTCGGGCAAAAGATCTATTACCGTGGCGCGCGCCCTGTCTGTCGATGCGGTCAGCACGCCCGAGGGCTTGTTCATCATAATATATATATTTCCGCCGCCTTTGATCTGTCTGTCGCGGTAGCGGATATCACTGCTCTCCTCTGCTTTGAGCTCGGGATCCCTTACCGTTAATCCGTTAACGGTGACAAGTCCCGCCTTTATATCCGCCTTGGCGGTCTTGCGCGGAACAAGAAACCGATTTGAAATCAGCTTATCAAGCCTTTCGCCGGCCATTGCCTTCTCCTTATTCTTTGATACATATGCTATTTCAGCGGCTTAATAAAGCCGTCAATAGCCGTGCTCATAACATCGGCGCCGATGAGAGCTCCGTCGCAGACCAGCAAATTGATCAGCACGGTGTCTCCCGACGGATGCTCCTTGACCGTATAGGTGTATTTTGTGACCTCGCGTCCCTTAAAAAGCGACAGATCAAAGCCCTGCTGTCGCTGAAGCCTGTTGTACTCCTCATAGACCTCTCCGAATTCGCTCGGGACCGTCACGATGGAGCTTTCGCAGTCGGTCACCTCATAGCCGCAGGCCTTTATAAGGGCCTCCCTTTCGGCAGGCTCTCCGTAATTGCTTTTGAGTATTCCCTTGCTGCCTCCGCAAAGATAAACAACAGCCAAAACAAAGGCCAGCAGCGCCACCGTCAGACTCCTCGGACGGCGAAGCTTTATTCCTATACTGATCATATTTCTCTCCGAAAATAGATTTCAACATTAAAATCTATTCGGAGAGCACGCCTTCAATTACCGATTTTTATATCCCTTCGATAAGACATACCGCATGAGCGGAGATTCCCTCTCCTCTGCCGGTAAAGCCGAGCCGCTCCTCTGTGGTCGCCTTGACATTCACCCTGTCCTCGGACAGACCGCAGTCCCCGGCAATGCATTTTCTCATTTCGGGTATATACTCCATCAGCCTCGGGCGCTGCGCTATGACGGTGCAATCGATATTCACGGGGCGCCAGCCGCCGTCGGAAAGCAGCTCGGTTACCCCTCTTAAAAGAATTCTGCTGTCAATATTCTT
Source organism: uncultured Eubacteriales bacterium (assembly GCA_964504325.1). GTDB lineage: Bacteria > Bacillota > Clostridia > Oscillospirales > Acutalibacteraceae > RGIG7384. The sequence goes on from CAZDEI010000119.1 coordinate 2,283, forward strand.
AAAGCGGCCGTCATTGTCCGGAAAATGTCTGCCGATATCGCCGAGCGCCGCCGCACCGAGCAGCGCATCGCAAATCGCATGCAGCAGAACATCGGCATCGGAATGTCCGTCAAGGCCGAGCTCAAAGGGAATTTCCACTCCTCCTATGACAAGCCTTCTGTCGGGCACCAAGCGGTGCACATCATATCCGTGTCCGATTCTGAGATCAGTCATTTTCTTTACTCCTCAAATAAGCCTCCGCCGCCGCGAAGTCGGAATCGGTGGTAAGCTTAATGTTTGTGTAGGCTCCCTCGACAAGCCGTACTCTATAGCCGGCAAGCTCAAAAATGGAGCTGTCATCGGTAACCGCCGCGGCCTCCTCGCCGACGCTTGACAGCGCCTTCAAATAAAGGCTGCGCAGAAAGCCCTGCGGTGTCTGTGCGGCAAAAAGTCGACTCCTGTCGGGAGTTGCGGCAACAAAGCCGTCTCCGTCCGAAAGCTTTACGGTATCCTTGACGGGCACTGCGGGCACGGCTGCGCCGTATTCCTCGGCGACCGATATCACCCTTTCAATCAGACCGTCCTCAACGAGAGGTCTTGCTCCGTCATGAATGAGCAGCAGAGAAAAGCCCTCGGTCATTTTTATTCCGTTCTCCACAGACTCCGCCCGCGTTTTTCCTCCCGCGACAACCGAAATCAGCTTGTTGATTCCGTTCTTCTCGGCAAGACGCCTGACCTCCTCTACCCTTTCTCCGCGCGCCGTAAGGACGATGGCGTCAACCTCGGGGCTGCTCTGAAAGGCCTTAAGAGTTCTAAGCAGCACTGGCTCACCGCCGAGAGGCATATAAAGCTTATCTCCCGCCTTGACTCGGGTGCTGCTGCCTGCGGCAACTATTACCGCACATACTTTTCTTTTTTCTTTTTCGGGCATTCCGCCACCTCCCGCGCTTCGGCAAAGGACTTAAAAAGGCACCGCTTACTTTAGGTAGGCGGTGCCGAAACGGTATTTTGCGAGCTTTACGGCTTTTCGCCCTTGCTTCGATCAGTTCTCGTCGCAGTCGTGACCGCAGCAGTCGCAGTCGCCGTCACACTCGTCGAAATCGAATTCAAGCTCGGTTCCGCAGTTGGGGCAGGCAATCTTGCCTTCCTCAAGCATTTCATCATCAAGATAGATAACATCGTGGCAGCTGGGGCACTCTACCTCATAGCACTCGTCATCATCGTCATCACAGCAGCAATCGCACTCGTCGTCGCCGTAGAATTCGTTCTCGAGATTTGCGAGATCCTCGTCAACTGCATTGAGCTGCTCGTCAAGCTCATCGCAGTAATCCTCAACATCGCAGATTTCCTCTGCCATATCATCAAGAATATCCATGATGGTCTTTATAAGCTTGCCTTCCTTGCTGTCTTCAAGCTCCATGCCCTCGGCAAGACCCTTAAGATAAGCGACCTTTTCGGAAATGTTCATATTATTTCTCTCCTTTTTCGTACGCAAGGTATGTTTGCGTCGGGTTAATATTGCGAGCCTGACGGCTTATGCACGCTCCATGTATTCGCCGGTACGGGTATCGATTCTGATCATATCGCCCTCGTTGATAAAGAGGGGAACACGGATCTCCGCGCCGGTCTCAAGTGTTGCGGGCTTGGTTGCGTTGGTGGCGGTGTTGCCGGCAAAGCCGGGA
>CAZDEI010000120.1:0-3940 GCA_964504325.1 uncultured Eubacteriales bacterium
GTGCAGGACTCACGGTAGGGGAAAATGCCACTGTGGGCCCCCGTGCGATGGTAAAGCAAAATGTAGGAGAGGGTGAAAGGATATGAGAAACAATGATTGCTTGGGTATCGTTTTTCCGAATGTGCACGACGATGTCATGTCCGAAATGACAATCAGGCGCTCAATGGGCTCTGTGCCCTTCGGTGCTCGCTACCGTCTTATAGATTTTACCCTTTCGCTGCTTGTAAATGCCGGTATATCGAAGGTCGGCGTGCTCGCAAGAAACAATTACCGTTCTCTTATGGACCATTTGGGCTCGGGTAAGGCCTGGGATCTCGCGAGAAAGAGCGGAGGACTGTTTGTTATTCCTCCCTTTGCCTTCGGTGAGGGCGTATACACGGGCCATATCGATGCACTTGATAATGCATCTGATTTTATTAAGCATTCCTCGCAGAAATATGTCGTTCTTTGCGATTGCGATGTGGTAATGAATTTCTCGCTTGAGGATATGATAGAAAAGCATATCGAAACGGGAGCCGATGTCACTGTTGCCTACAAGCACGGTGAGGCACCTACCGGAACGAGAGATATAACCACCTTCAAGCTCGACGGCGACGGCAAGGCAACCGATGTGCTCATCGGCAATATAACGGGTGTATGTGATTACAGCCTTAAGGTAATTGTCATGGAGCGCGAAAGGCTTATTGAGCTTGTTGAGGATGCCGCGGCTCATTCTCAAAACAGCATTTCGAGGGATATTCTTCAGGCTAATCTCGATAAGCTTGATATTCGCGGCTACAGGGTTGACAGCTATGCCGAGGTCATAACCGGAATGGAGTCATATGTCAGAATCAGCAAGGAGCTGCTCATGAGCCGTAAGAGCCGTGAGGAGCTGTTCAGCGCCGAGAGGCCTATATTTACCAAAACGCGAGACGATATGCCTACCAAATACGGACTTGCGGCTTCTGCCTCGGGCTGTATGATCGGTGACGGCTGTGTTATCGAGGGCACCGTCAAAAACAGTGTTATTTTCAGGGGAGTCAAGGTCGCCAAGGGCGCCGTTATCGAAAACTGCATTATTATGCAGGACAGCGTTGTAGGTGAAAATTCCGAGCTTAAGAATGTAACACTTGATAAAAATGTAACGGTAAGAGATAATGTGACTCTCTGCGGCTCTCCGATATATCCGATGTACATAAAAAAGGGTGCCACCGTTTGATAAGGAGTAATTTATGAAGGTTTTATATGCAGCAAGCGAAGCCTATCCCTTTGCCATGTCGGGCGGCCTTGCGGATGTGGCGGGAGCTCTTCCGAAGGCGCTGAGAAAGCGTCTGGTCGGTTGCAGAGTCGTGATGCCTCTTTATGAGTGCGTGCCCGAGGAACTTCGCGAAAAAATGCAGTTTATCACGAGCATAACCGTCCCGGTTGCCTGGAGAAGACAGTACTGCGGAATTTTCGAGGCGCATGTTGACGGAGTTATCTATTATCTTTTGGATAATCAGTATTATTTCAAGCGTGACACCCTCTACGGCCATTACGACGATGCAGAGAGATTTGCCTTTTTTTCAAGGGCTGTGCTTGAAATGATTCCTCATATCGGCTTTGTGCCCGATATAATCCATTGCAACGATTGGCAGACTGCCCTGATTCCGACCTTCCTTGATTATTTTTACAGAGGAATAGAGGAATATAAGAGCATTAAAACCGTGCTTACCATCCATAATATTCAGTATCAGGGCAAATACGGCAGGGAGCTTATTCCCGATGTTCTCGGAACCCCTCCCGAGGCGGAAAATGTGCTGAGCTATGACGGCTGCGTAAATTTCATGAAATCCGGAATCGAGCGTGCCGACGCCGTAACAACGGTTTCTCCCACCTATGCCAAGGAAATATTCGATCCGTGGTATTCTCACGGACTTGATGCCATTCTGCGCGAGCGCAGCTGGAAGCTTACCGGCATTGTAAACGGAATCGACACTGAGGTATACGACCCCTCCGCCGATCCGCTTATTGCCGCGCCCTATTCCGTTGATGATCTTTCGGGAAAGGCTCTCGATAAGGCTGATATACAGAAATTCTTCGGTCTTCCCGAAAGAAGCGAGGCTCCGGTGGTGGGCATGGTCTCACGAATGGTCTCGCATAAGGGCTTTGATCTCGTGAAATGCGTCTTTGAGGAGCTGCTCGGTGAGGATGTTCAGTTTGTGATACTCGGAAGCGGTGAATGGGAATATGAAACTTTTTTCCATTCTATGGCGGAAAAGCATCCCGACAAGGTCGGACTGAGGCTCGGCTTTATTCCCACACTTGCACATAAGATTTACGCTGGAGCCGATATTTTCCTTATGCCGTCAAAGAGCGAGCCCTGCGGACTTGCACAGCTTGTCGCCCTTAGGTACGGCACCGTGCCCGTCGTCAGAGCTACAGGCGGACTTGCCGATACGATTACCGACAGCGGTCTCGGAGAGGGCAATGGCTTTACCTTCGACAGCTATAATGCCTACGATATGGCACACGCACTCAGAAGAGCACTTGAGGGCTACCGTAATGCCGAGGGCTGGAAAATTCTTGTCGAAAGAGCAATGCGCTGCGATAACAGCTGGGCTCGCTCGGCCGGCGAGTATATAAAGCTTTACAAGGAGCTCTGTGGAGCTAAAAGGTAAAACAACTGCAATGCACCCGAGGGGAAGCTCCCTTCGGGTGTTTTTTGCCTGAGCACAAGTGCTTGATATTAATTTTGCAAGGTAATTCTTGAATTTCCTTCGGACGAATGGTAAACTGTTTATGTTAATTAAAATTCGCTTGAGGTTTCTTTAGGATGATAAACACACTTCTTTTCGATTTTGACGGAACACTTGTAGACTCAATGCCGACATATGCTTCCTCAATGCTCCGCTTGCTTGACGAAAACGGCATTGAATACAATTCGGATATTGTAAAGACCATCACACCCCTTGGATTGATTGGCACGGCCGATTACTTTATAAATCTCGGACTCAATATGAGCAGGGAGGCTGTGATCGAGCAAATGAGAAAAAACATGGCCGAGGAATACTTTTACAGAATTCCCGCAAAAAGCAATGTTACAGCCGTGCTTAGAAGTCTTAAGGAAAGAGGTCTGAGCTTGAATGTTTTGACCGCGAGTCCGCATTTAACTCTTGATGCCTGTCTTAAAAGGCTTGATATATACGGACTTTTCGATAATGTTTGGTCAAGTGATGATTTCGATACCGTCAAGTCGGATCCCGAAATTTACAGGGAGGCTGCGGCCCGTCTCGGCAGGTCTGTAGACGAGGTCCTTTTCCTTGATGACAACCTCAATGCCGATATCGCCGCAAAGAGGTCCGGAATGCGCGTCTGCGGTGTTTACGACAGCTCATCCGATGAATATACTGAGGATATAAAGGCGGCTGCCGATATTTATATTTATGATTTTTGTGAGCTTGAGGAGCTTTTGCTCGGCTCGGAGCTTTAAGGGAGAGTGGGTACTGTGTTCAGAGAAATATCAATTGACAGCTTTGATAAAAATCTCGTTTCGGCCATTCGCGACGAATGGGCGTTGATATCCGTAGGCGACAGAGACGAATATAATATGATGACGGCCTCCTGGGGCTTCTTCGGTGAAATGTGGGGAAGGGATTGCGCTATATGCGCCATCAGACCGAATAGGCATACCTATTCCTTTGCCGAAAGCAAGGATTATTTCGCTCTCTGCTTTTTAGGCGATAACCGAGAGGTATACAAGCTTTGCGGCTCAAAAAGCGGCAGGGATGTAAATAAGACCGAGCTGTGCGGTCTGCATCCCGTGTTTTCCGATAATACGGTCTATTTTGAGGAATGCCGTGCGGTGGTTATTTGCAAAAAGCTGTATGCGGATACTCTTAAGGAGGAAAACTTCACCGACAGTGCACCGCTTGCCTGCTATAATAACGATTTTCATAAAATGTATTACGGTGAGATCATC
>CAZDEI010000121.1:0-3936 GCA_964504325.1 uncultured Eubacteriales bacterium
ATAATTACTCTTATCCTATTTAGATAATTAAAAAATAATATTTAATTATTATCAGCACAAGACATATGCCCAACTTATTCCCCTTACCTTTTACTTATTACTTTTCAAAAATCCCGTTCTTGATTTTTGAAGTAGGAGTAAAAAGCAAGCCCCAAGAGCTCGGCGTTCTTGGGGCCTTGTCAACAGGTAGTGAATGAGATGACGGTGAAAAAATCATTGTATATGCTTGAACCGTCAATGCGTTTTTTTATTCCTTGAACAGTCCTTTTCACTATACAGCTTCCCAGCCTTACTTCTTTGCTATTCACTATTACTTATTACCTCAAGAGCCATTCTCGGACAGATATAGAGAAAAGTAAATAGTTAATAGTGAAAAAATAAAAGCCTTCCCGAGTTTTATTCGAGAAGGCCTTTTGGTGGAAACTGCGCGGCTCGAACGCGCGACCTCCTGCGTGTGAAGCAGGCACTCTGACCAGCTGAGCTAAGCTTCCGAAAGCAAAATATATTATAACTCCGAAGCGAGCAAAAAGCAATAGCTTTTTGTCCTTTGTTGATACTTTTCCGAGGCACATCGCCGATTTCGGCGGTGTGCCTCGGATTTTAAGTGAATTAATAAACGGGAGATTCGATTGTTCCGCCCGCAGTAACGGTCTCGGCAGCTGCTTTCAAGGAATCGAGCAAGGATGCCGCAACCTCACCTATCGGCTGATCATTGATCCAAGCGGTATAACGCCTTGTCGAGCCCGCAATGGGGACAAATTTAAGCGTTTTTGGGGTGCTGCCGTCAACATAGCTGACGGTCACCGAATAAGAGGACTCACCGTCCACGGCATCAAATAGGGTGACAAGAGGCACTGCGCGCATAACATGCTGATACAGATATTTTACCGAATCGGTATCGAGCTTGGTGCCTCCGCAAGAGGCGGTCCACTCGGTGGGATCCTCGCTGTCATGAACAAGAGAAACGGTTTTGTCAAAGCCGTCCGACGAGAAAAATCTGAAGCTTGATATCAGCTTGATATTATCGCTTATCGAGAGTGAGGATACGAAATACTCTGCGTTCTTATCAACAAAGGAGACCGCGGAATTGGTAACAGCTATCTTATATATCGGCTTGTTATCGTTGAAGGTTATGGCATAATAGCCGTCAATTTCCCTGCCGACAGATATTTTCACAAGAGCGTCTCCGACCTTAGCGGTCAGTACGGCGACCGGCGCATCAAGTCCGTATTCCCTGAGAGTAAGTGTATCCGAGGAATATGAGAAGGCGCCCGAGGCATAAACACCGTCGGTAAAGAGTGCGAAAATATCCGTCAGTGCCTCGGCATCGGCCACCCTTGTCTTAGGCTGTGTCATATGGTAATAATTGCTTGAGGAATCGGCTTTATCGCAAATAATCCTAACATCCGAGCTGAAATTCGAGCCGCCGATATTTACATAATCGAAATACATGAGGGTCGAGCTGCTGAAATAATCGGAATAGGCATTGCTGTCAATTGCGGCGAAAAGCGTTGTATTGACAAAATCCTCTGCCGGTGACTCAAGCTGGGTGACTGTTGAGGAGGAAACAATATAGCATTTACCCTCCCCCTCTACCGTAAGATAGTAGCCGTTGTAGAGAGACATTTCATTGCCGATTAAAATACGCCTTTCGGAGCCGTCCTCCATTGCGGCGGTAAGGGTAAGCCTCGGCTTATCAAAGCCGTAATCGGCCTCCTCGCTCACCGAGACCTCACGCAAAGCCTTGAGAGCCGCAAAGGAGTTCACATAGCTTTCAAGCAAGGTGGAGGAGGTGTATTTTTTATCAATATCCTTGAGGGTCCATGTAAAGGACTGCTCCGATCCGCTTGAGGATGAGCTGCTCTCGCCCTTCAAAACGGTATACGACATCGACTCGCCCTTAACCGAAAGCGAGCTGATATCGGCCTTTGAAAAGGAATTTACGACGATGCTTCCGCTTGAGGAAGAGGCCGAGGAGGTTTCCGAGGCGGGTGCAAGCTTAACCACCGCGAAAATTCCCGCGGCAAGAGCACACACAAGAGCTGCGGAGGTCACGGTAAGCAGCAGCTTCTTTTTTGACTCGCCCGAGGCCTTTTTAGCCTGCTTTGCCGGCTCTGCGGACGTCGAGGTGAAAATCGTTGAGCCGGCCTCGGTGTAAGCAGAGTCGGAGGAAAAGCTTTCCTCGCCGCTCACACCGTCCGAAAGCTTCTTTTCGTTATCTGTCATCTGTTCTTCCTCCGTACCCAAGTGACGATTGCGACCGCAACAAGGCCGACGGGAATAACTATCATGAATATGATCTGACAGGCAGTAGTGAGCGCAGTGCTCGGTATAAATACACTTGATTCGATGGTTTTGGACTTAAATGAGAAGGGCGCCGAGGACTGACCGTTTGTCTCATTAAGAATTTCAAGAAAAACATCGGTATTTTTCAAATATGCCGAATAGACATTTGAATCCAAAAGATCGTTGCAGAGGAAGCCGGAGGAGGCAAAGCCCACAACGCAGCTTGCAGTGCCGTCCACGGCATCATTTTCGCTTGTAACGATCAGTGAAGCATATGACTGTGCCTTATCCGAGGAGGCGGGCTTCCAGGAATCGGCCGCGCTTGAGGGCTTCAGGAAGCTTTCATAGCTTTGAAGCACAACGGTTGCGGTTCTTGAAAAATAAGTCTCATAGGTCGGCTCCATGGCAAGTGCATTTGTGCCGAAGAGAGCCTTATTCACTCCGTCGGAGGACTCGGTATACATGCTCTCGAGAGATTTGAACTCGGCATAGGTCTTGAAAATGCCGCTTGTGTCGTCCTGCTCAAGCTCCTTATCGTAGAGGATGCTGTAAACACCCGACTCATTGTAGTAGGAAATTCCCCATTCCTCAAGGAATTCATTAAGCTTGGGACGATCGGCGGTACCGTAGCTCGGGAAATAATAAAGATTCTTACCGAGGGCGCCTTCATTAGTAAGAAAATCCGAAATAGCGGTTACCGTTTCATCATTGAAATCGGAATTGAGCTCGTAAAGCAGAAGTCCGTCGATATCCTCGGGGATCTCCTTGATATCAAGCCCCTTAATTGCGACAAGCTCGTAATTGTTTTTCGAAAGCAGATCGGAAATGCTTGAGGTGAAGGCCTCAATGCTCGGAGAATAATCTGAAAAATATCCGAGCTTGACGGTTCTGTCGAGCATTACGGAATAAATCGCAGAGGTAAGCGCATTCTCAAGCATTGAGCTCTTAACCGTGTAATAATAGCCGCTTGAGGAGGATGCGGTGTAGTACATGTCACTGTAGGACACAAGCTTACGGCGGGTTATTTCCTTGCCGTCCACCTCAAAGGTGCACTCAACAAATAGATCTCCAACGGTATAATTCGAATAATTCTTGGCGAGATTATTGAATTCGTTTCCGTTGTCATCGAGGAATTTAACCTCAATATTGTCATGATTGTGCTTGGGATATTCCTTGATAAGGTTAAGCGTCTGCTGATAGTAGCCGCTGTTATCAATGGTATAGCTGTAATTCTGAGCTATATAATCAACATTGTCGACGTAGGAATCCTCATTACCGATGACATAAATTTTTATTTGCTTATCAACTGTCTTGAGAAACTCGATATTTTCATCGGAAAGCGTATTCTTAAGATCGGAGTTCAGGTCGATATTGAGCGGAAATCTCTCGGCAAGCACCGAAACAAAGATATTTGCGGCAATAGCCATCACAAGAAAGATTACGGTAAACAGAAGTGTTATGCCCCTTCTTTTTCTTGAATATTTAGATTTTCCGAATAAGTTTTTAACCTTGGCAAAGGCATTTTTGAAAAAGTTTTTCATTACGGTCTCCCCTCCTCAGGAATATCTCTTCTTTTCAAGCACGCGAACCGTAAGGAAAATAAATACGGCGGCAAAGCTGACGAAGAACACAAAATCCGAGATATTGAAT
>CAZDEI010000122.1:0-3879 GCA_964504325.1 uncultured Eubacteriales bacterium
GCTTCCGTCAGAACCTTCTCGGTAAGCGTGTCGACTACTCCGGCCGTTCGGTTATAGTTGTCGGACCCGAGCTTAAGATGTATCAGTGCGGTCTCCCGAAGGAAATGGCTCTCGAGCTTTTCAAGCCCTTCGTAATGAAGCGCCTTGTCGAAAAGGAGATCGTCAAGAGCATAAAGAATGCCCGTAAGATGGTCGAAAGAGCCGATACCGCCGTTTGGGATGCACTTGAGGTCGTTATTAAGGAGCACCCCGTGCTGCTCAACCGTGCTCCGACGCTTCACAGACTCGGTATTCAGGCGTTTGAGCCGGTGCTTGTCGAGGGAAGAGCTCTTAAGCTTCATCCTCTTGCCTGTACCGCCTACAACGCCGACTTTGACGGCGACCAGATGGCTGTTCACGTACCGCTGTCCGCAGAGGCACAGGCAGAGGCACGCTTCCTTATGCTTGCCGCAAACAACCTGCTCAAGCCCGCCGACGGTAAGCCGGTCACCGTTCCTACACAGGATATGGTTCTCGGCTCCTACTATCTCACAATAGTAAAGGCCGATGAAAAGGGCGCCAACAAGATATTCCGCGATAAGAACGAGGCTATAATGGCCTATTCCGACGGTGAGGTCGGATTGCACGCTCCTATCAGGGTGCGTGTTGAGGGAACCGATAAGGACGGCAACCGTATCAGCCGCATAATCCATGCCACGGTCGGCTTCATAATCTTCAACGAGTCGATTCCGCAGGATCTCGGCTATGTTGATCGCTCGGTGCCCGGACATGAGCTTGATCTTGAGATCTGCTTCTCGGTCAAGGACAACAGTGAGCCTGTTATCAGACAGACCATCGAGAGCAACGATCAGCTAATTCAGAAGAAGGTCGGCAAGAAGGATCTCGGAAAGATAATCGATGCCTGCATAAGAATTCACGGCACGAGCAAGACCTCCGAGGTGCTTGACAACATTAAGGCAACCGGCTTTAAGTACTCCACCAAGGGTGCAATAACCGTTGCGGTAGCCGATGCCATTATCCCCGATGACAAGGCAAGACTCATTCAGGAGGCCGAGCGTCAGATCAACGTGATCGACACCAACTACAAGATGGGTCTTTCCACCGAGGAGGAGCGTCTCAACAGCTTCATCAGCATATGGAATACAACCACCGAGGATATCGGTAATGCACTGAAGGATAACCTCGACGAGTTCAACCCCATATACATGATGGCCGATTCCGGAGCCCGTGGCTCCATGAGCCAGATCAGACAGCTTGCCGGAATGCGCGGACTTATAGCCAATACCTCCGGTAAGATCATTGAGGTTCCGATCAGAGCCAATTACCGCGAAGGACTTAACGTTCTCGAATACTTCATTTCCTCTCGAGGCGCCCGAAAGGGACTTGCCGATACCGCTCTTCGAACCGCCGACTCCGGATACCTCACAAGGCGTCTTGTCGATGTTTCGCAGGATGTTATCATCAGAGAGGATGACTGCCATACCGACGAGGGTCTCCTTGTTTACGAGATCAAGGAGGGCAAGCAGTCCATCGAGCCGCTTACCGACCGTCTTGTCGGCAGATATCTGCTTGACAGCTGCGTGGATCATAAGACCGGCGAGGTAATATGCGACAACGACCATATAGTCACCGATGCCGATGCCAAGAAAATCGTGGCAGAGCTCGAATCAATGGTTGAGGACGGACTTCTTAAGAGACCAGAGATACGCATTCGCTCCATACTCACCTGTAAGGCAGATCACGGAGTCTGCGTAAAGTGCTACGGCTCCAACCTCGCAACAGGCAGAGCCGTTACGGTCGGCGAGGCTGTCGGTATAGTTGCCGCACAGTCCATAGGTGAGCCGGGTACTCAGCTTACCATGCGTACCTTCCATACCGGCGGCATCGCCTCGACGGAGGATATCACACAGGGTCTTCCCCGTGTTGAGGAGCTCTTCGAGGCAAGGCGTCCCAAGAAGAACGCAATCATTTCCGAAATTTCCGGAACCGTATCCATCGGCGAGGAAAAGAAGAATTATGTCATCACCGTTGCCGACGATAAAAACGGCGACGAAAGAAAATATCCCATCCCCTTCGGCTATCGTATCTGTGTTCAGAACGGCGATACCGTGGAGGCCGGAGATCAGCTCACGGAGGGCTCTATCTACCCGAACGATATACTCAATGTCAAGGGTGCAAATGCCGTTGAGGAGTACATCATTAAGGAAATACAGAGCGTTTACCGTCTGCAGGGTGTTGACGTTAACGATAAGCATATCGAAATCATTGTTCGTCAGATGATGAGAAAGCTCAAGGTCACCGACGGCGGAGATACCGATCTTATCTCCAACACCTCGGTCGATAAGGAGGATGTTCTCAGAAAGAACGCCGAGATACGCGAGAGAATCGCCGCGGGCGAAACGGGACTCCGAGAGGCAACCTATATACCGACTCTGCTCGGTATAACCAAGGCCTCCCTGGCCACCGATTCCTTCCTCTCGGCAGCCTCCTTCCAGGAGACCACGAGAGTTCTTACCGAGGCGGCCATTAAGGGCAAGGAGGATCCCCTCTTCGGACTTAAGGAAAATGTCATCATCGGTAAGCTCGTTCCCGCGGGAACAGGCTCAAGATTCAACCGCATTGAGGAAGAGGCTCATGAGTGCTGCCATTGCGAATGCTGTGAGGAGCACGAGGAGGCCGAGCCGACAGCTCCCGTTGAGGAGCTTGTTGAAGAAAGCACCCTTGCGGCGGAATAATTGCCGAATTTTTTCGCAAATTGCATAAACCGTTAAAAATATCACCGGACCCCTTGACAAGCAGGGTGGTTCGGTGATATTATTATTTAGTCTGTGAGAGTGTGCGTATTTTGCCGCTCTTTCACGATAATTTTATTCAGGAGGTGTAATATGCCAACCTTTAACCAATTGGTTCGCAACGGAAGAGAGACTATCGAGAAGAAGGCGAAGGCTCCTGCTCTGCTTAAGGGCTATAACTCTATGAAGAGAGAGCTTGTTGACAACGATTCTCCTCAGAAGCGCGGCGTTTGTACCGCTGTTAAGACTTCTACTCCGAAGAAGCCGAACTCTGCTCTTCGTAAGATCGCCAGAGTACGTCTTTCAAACGGAATCGAAGTTTCGGCTTATATTCCCGGCGTAGGTCACAATCTTCAGGAACACAGCGTTGTTCTCATTCGCGGCGGCCGTGTTAAGGACCTCCCCGGTGTGCGTTACCACATCGTAAGAGGAACCCTCGATACACAGGGCGTTGCGGGAAGAATGCAGTCTCGCTCCAAGTACGGCGCAAAGCGTCCCAAGGCCGGCGCTAAAACAAAGTAAAAACGGCTTTACAGTGATTGAATCTTATGTCGCATAACAAGCGGCGTTTTATATACAGAACGCCTCGCTTGGTCTGACGGGATCTATCAAAACCGAGTACCTATGATATCATAAATGTGAAGGAGGGAAGTAAAGTGCCAAGAAGAGGCTTTATCGCAAAACGCGATGTTTTGCCCGATCCGCTTTATAATTCCAAAACCGTAACGCGTCTTATCAACAATGTTATGTTGGACGGTAAGAAGGGCGTTGCACAGAAAATAGTTTACGGTGCTTTCGACCTTGTGTCGGAAAAGACCGGAAAAGAACCCCTTGAGGTTTTCGAGCAGGCTATGGAAAACATAATGCCGCAGCTTGAGGTTAAGGCTGTCCGTAAGGGCGGTGCTACCTATCAGGTTCCCTTTGAGGTCCGCCCCGAAAGGAAGCAGACTCTGGGACTCCGCTGGCTTACCACCTATGCCCGCAACCGCTCTGAAAAGACCATGAAGGAGCGCCTCGCCGGTGAGATCCTCGATGCCGTCAACGGTCTTGGCGGCGCTGCCAAGAAGCGTGAGGAGACTCACAGAAT
>CAZDEI010000123.1:0-3867 GCA_964504325.1 uncultured Eubacteriales bacterium
TTTCCATACCTCTCAATGAGCTTGTCGATCTTTCGGAGGAGCTCAAAAGGCTTGAAAAGGAGCTTGCCTCGGCCAAGAGCGATGAGGAATTCGCAGGTAAAAAGCTTTCAAACGAAAAATTCGTCGGTAAGGCTCCCGAGCAGGTAGTCAATGCCGAGCGTGAAAAGCTTAAAAGGGCTCAGGCGAAGATTGCTCAGCTTGAGGCCGAAATAGCGGATATAAAATCCAAAATATAATCATTTTACGGGGCGAGCCGCGGCTTTCCCCGTAGCTTTGGCGGTGAAAGCATGAACTACAGTGAAGCACTTGAATATATACATTCCTTTTTGAGGTTCGGCTCGCGACCCGGCCTTGAAAGAATTGAAAATCTTCTTAAAAAGCTCGGATCTCCGCCGGAGCGACTTCGTGTTATCCATATTGCGGGCACAAACGGCAAGGGCTCGACCTCACTGATGCTGCAGACGGCGCTGACCGCCGCCGGCCGTCGCTGCGGTCTTTATGTTTCTCCCTATGTCGTGAATTTCAGAGAGCGTATTCAAATTGACGGAGAATATATAAGCGAGTCGGAGCTTTGCGAGTATATTTCAAGGGTAAAGGCCGTCACGGACAGCTTGAGCGAGGAGGAGCTGCCCACCGAATTTGAAATAATAACCGCGACCGCCTTTCTGTATTTTGCCGAGAAGGGCGTTGATGCGGCTGTTATGGAGGTTGGACTCGGCGGAAGACTCGATGCCACCAATGTCATAAGCAGCCCTGCTGCCTCGATAATAACCGACATAGATCTCGATCATACCGCCGTGCTCGGAAACACGCTTGCCGAGATTGCTTTTGAAAAATGCGGCATAATAAAAGCAGGCTGCCCCGTTATCACCTCCGAGACGCAGGCGCCCGAGGCGCTTGAGGTCATAAAGAGAGTGGCCGCAGAGCGCGGTGCACCCTTGCTCGTCGCTGGGCGTCCCGAGTGTATTTCGGTATCGGCAAACGGCACCGAATTTGATTTCGGCGGTCGACATCGCTCTGCCGCAATGCTCGGCGAGCATCAGGCTATAAATGCCTCCTTGGTGCTTACGACCCTTTCCGTTGTTGAGCCCGAGGCCGATGCTGCCGCCGTTGAGGCGGGACTTTCGGCAATTATGCCCGCAAGGTGCGAGGTGCTTCGCTCGTCTCCGCTCGTAATGCTCGACGGCTCACACAATCCGGCAGGCGGAGCCGCCCTTTCCCGACTGCTTTCGACGCTCGGGGTGACCTCTGCCACCGCGGTTATCGGAATGATGGCCGACAAGGATACCGACGGGTACTTGAAATGCATTGCACCGTATTTTGAGAATGCGGTGCTTGTGGAAGTTGAGGGTAATCCGAGGGCAATGAGCTCCGAGGCGCTTCTAAGGCAGACCGAGGGACTTATAAATAATGTTTTCTCCGCTCCCGATTATACCTCGGCACTCGATACCGCCTTTGCTCTGTCGGAGGCATCACCTCTTATAGTGTGCGGCTCGCTGTATCTTGCCGGAGATATAAGGGGAGAGCTGCTGAAGCGTGTCGACGGGTGTGGCAGGCTGTCATAATTCCCGACAAATAAGCTAAGCAGCCTTACAAAAAAAGACAGAATATTCGCAGGACAAGCCTCTATCATTTATCGGTAGAGGCTTGTCCTATTTTTATTTACCGAGGTGTTTGAAATGAAGGTCGAACTGACCTATGAAAACGAAGTGCTGACCGTAATGCTTATCGGTGAGCTTGACCACCACAGTGCTCTGCCTGTTCGAAGCGAGACCGACACGGTTTTGAACAGAGTAATGCCGAAAAGACTTGTGCTTGATTTCGGCGGAGTCAGCTTTATGGACAGCTCGGGCATCGGCTTTGTAATGGGCAGATACCGACTTGCGTCGCGGATAGGAGCTGTTACCGAGGTCGTCAATGCCGACGGCGGTATATATAAGGTTATGAAGCTGTCCGGGCTTGAAAAAATAGTAAAGCTCGGAAGAAAGGGTGCATAGACAATGAAAAACGAAATGAGGCTTACGGTTGATTCGCTTTCGGTTAACGAAAGCTTTGTGAGAACGGCGGTTGCTGCCTTTACGGCGCCGCTTGACCCGACGCTTGAGGAGATAAATGACCTGAAAACCGCGGTGAGCGAGGCGGTGACAAACGCAATTGTGCATGCCTACGGCGACAGTGTAGGTAAAATATACATACGCGCGGCCTTTGATAATTCAACCGTTCGCATTACGGTGCGTGACAGAGGCTGCGGTATCGAGGATGTCGCCCGTGCGATGGAGCCCCTTTATACCACGGGAGGTGAGGAGCGCGCGGGACTCGGCTTTGCGGTTATGGAGAGCTTTACCGATCGACTTACGGTTCATTCCAAGCCCGGCAGAGGCACGGTCGTGACAATGCTTAAAAAAATCAGGTCAAAATATGCGATCAGATGAGAGAAACAAATTCATAGAGCAGCACTACGGGCTTGTTCATGCCTGCTGTCGCCGCTTTGTCGGCAGGGGCGTGGAGTACGAGGATATGTTTCAGGTCGGCAGCATAGGGCTTATAAAGGCGGCGGATGCCTTTGACGACAGCAGGGGTGTTTGCTTTTCGACCTATGCCGTTCCGGTTATACTCGGAGAGATAAAAAGAATATTCCGAGACGGGGGCACGGTCAAGGTCAGCAGAACGCTTCGTGAGCGCTATATGAAAATATCGGCGATGCGGGAGAGGCTGCTCGGACAGACGGGCAGAGAGCCGACCCTGAGCGAGCTTGCGACCGAGCTTTCGCTTACGGAGGAGGAAACGGCAGAGGCGGTCGCCTCGGCGCAGCCGGTTCTGTCGCTTTTTGCCGAAAACGGCCGCGACGGGTCTGCTCCGGAGCCACCCGTTTGCTGTGAGCAGGAGCTCTTCGACAGGCTTGCCGTGGACGAGATAAAAAGCAGCCTCTCGGATGAGGATTGGCAGCTGCTTAGGCTGAGATATTTCGGAGACCGGACACAGAGTGAAACTGCACTGCTGCTGAAAATGACACAGGTAGGTGTTTCACGGCGCGAGCGAGCCCTGCTGTCCGAGCTCAAGCGGAAATTCGAATAAAAAAGCAGGCCGTATTCATGAATACGGCCTGTGCGCTTAATTCGGGGCTTATTGCGATTGATTACAGAGACTTCAAAAACTCGGCAAGCCTTTCAGCTAAAACGGTGTGTCCCTTGTCGTTTAAATGCAGTCCGTCGGCATAGAATTCCGCGCGCTGCTTTTCGTCGTTTGCATCAATTCCGAGCTTCTCATACAGGTTGAGCACGGGAATGTCGTGAGCCTCTCCCTTTTTCTCTATGACCCTTACATATTCTATAAGCGGCTTGGCATCCGCCTGCTTTATCGGGAGCGTTGAGGCGATCCTGTCGGAAAAGCTGTCCAAAACCGCATGAGCGGGAGTCATGAATACTATTTGCGCGTTCGGATATTCGGTCTTTAGAAAGCGCATCAGGAAATCCACACCGCCGCAAAAGCTTGAGGGCTCTGTATCGGTTATTTCACCGAAGGGAGCATCGCCGTGAATCCAATCGTTGACACCGCCGTAAACCACAATGACATCGGCTCTTTTGTTCAAATCATAGGCTCTGCCGCAGAAGCACAAATCAAAACGGGGCTTATCGCTCACAGTTCGCTGATGAGCGATTCTCGTGCCGCCTATTCCGTAATTGAAGACCTCCTTCAGGTTGAGCAGACCCTTCAGCACATTGTCGTAACGGTTGCTTAAATCGGCAACGCCGACGCCCTCGGTTATGCTGTCACCTAAAAAGTCTATGATTTTTTCGCTTAATTCCATTTTTTACAGCTCCTGTTTATTTTTTGTCAGATCCCTCGGCGTTCTGCAGTGGGCATGTA
>CAZDEI010000124.1:0-3816 GCA_964504325.1 uncultured Eubacteriales bacterium
ATCCCTGACCGTGCCGCTCTTAAGCCAGGTTTCCTGAAGCACCATACCGTAATTGCCTCGGAGCTCCTTTCTCGAAAGTTCTGCGATATTCTTGCCGTCAAGGCATATTTCACCGCTGTCGGGCTCATAAAAGCGCATCAAAAGATTTATTACGGTTGTTTTTCCGCAGCCGGTGGGACCGACTATTGCGACACGCTGACCCTTTTTAACCTCAAGGGAAAAGCCCTTAATAAGCTCTTTATCGGGAGTATAGGAAAAATCCACATTTCTGATATCAAAGCTGCCCTCGGCGTGACCCACAGAGGCTGTTGCCTCACTGTCGGGCGACTGCTCGTCGGCATCAAGCAGCTCAAACAGACGGGCAATAGCTGCAAAGGAGCCCTGAAGCTCGGCTATAACGCCGGATATTTCGTTAAAGGGCTTCGTATAATGATTGACGTAGCTTAGCAGACTGACAAGTCCGCCTACGGTAACCACAGATGCTCCGTTCATTGCAAGCATTGCACCGAAGAGAACTACAACGGCATATATAATACTGTTTACGAATCTCGTTGTCGGATTTACGAGCGAGGAGAAAAAAATCGCCGAAAGAGAATGCTTTCTGAGGCGTTCATTGATCTCATTGAACTTATCTACGGCATTTTGCTCCTGCGAATAGGCCTTTACAATCTTTTCATTGGAAATCATTTCCTCGGTAAAGGCGGTCTGCTCACCGCGTGTTTCGGTCTGCTTTCTGAACATTGAATAGGTGCGTGAGGCAATGAATTTCGCGATAAGCAGAGAAATCGGTGTCATAATAACGACCGCAAGTGTGATATAAGCATTGAGCGAAAGCATGAAGAGCAGGGTTCCGACAATGGTTGCGATTCCCGTGAAAAGCTGTGTAAAGCCGATGAGCATGCCGTCGGCAAACTGCTCGGCATCTGTGATAATACGGCTGACTGTATCTCCGTGCGGATGTGAATCGATATAAGAAACAGGGAGTGCCTGAAGCTTTCTTACGGCACGCGCACGCAGGTCATAAACGGCTCCGTAGGATATGCGGTTATTGCAAATATTCATCAGCCAAAGTGCTATTCCCGCGGCAAGAGCTGCGGCAACAGATATAAAAAGCTTTTCGGCAATTCCCGCAAAATCGACATTTCCGGCACTGACGGCAAGATTAATCGCCTCTCCGATAAGCTTGGGTATCAGAAGTGTGAAATAGACATTTACAACGGCGAGGATAACGGAAAAGATAATAAGAAAGCGGTATTTTCCGAGATCTGATACAACTCTTTTCAAAACGCTTTTACTCATTTTGCACACTCCTCTCCCTCAAATTGCGAGGCATATATCTCGCGGTAAAGCTCACAGCTGCTCATAAGCTCCGAATGGCTTCCGAGACCGACGGCTCTTCCGTCACTCATAACAAGAATTCTGTCTGCATGCATCACTGCCGAGGCACGCTGTGAAACGGTGATAACCGTGGGACGGTAGGGAAGTGATGAAATTGCAGAGCGGAGCGCAGCCTCGGTTGCAAAGTCAAGTGCCGAGGAGCTGTCGTCCAATATAAGTATTTCCGGCTTTCTCACAAGAGCACGAGCCACAGTGAGCCTTTGACGCTGTCCGCCTGAGAAATTTTTGCCGTTTTGCTCAACAGCGGCATCGAGGCCGCCGTTCTTAGAGCGAACGACATCCTCTGCCTGAGCGGCGGCTACCGCCTCAAGCAGCTGCTCCTCGGTTGCCTCGGGGTTTCCCCAAAGAAGATTTTCACGAATGGTTCCCTTAAACAGCACAGCCTTTTGCATAACAACTGCACTCAGGCTTCTCAGCCCTTTGAGAGGATAGCTCTTAACATCGCTGCCGTTTACAAGGACGGTGCCCTCTGTGGCATCATAAAAGCGCGGAATAAGACCGATAACCGAGCTCTTGCCCGAGCCCGTGCCGCCGATGATTCCGAAGCTTTCGCCCCGGTCGATCGTAAAGCTGATGCCTTCAAGTGAGGGCTCACCCGTGCCGGTGTAATTAAGTGAAACATTTTTGAATTCAATCGCAGGTGCATTTGTATCGGAAAGAGGCATTGCCGTGTTCGAGGAAAGCTCCTCTGTTTCTCCGTCAATATCAAATACGGAGTATACTCTCTTGGAGGAGGCGAGAGATTTTGTAATGGTTATAATCAGGTTTGCGAGCTTAATAAGCTCGGTCAGTATTTGCAGCATGTAATTATAAAGCGCAATGAGTGTACCCTGACTTATTGCACCGCTGTAAACACGAAGTGCACCGGTGTGAACAAGCCAGACGATTGCGAGATTAATAATCACATAGGTCGCAGGGGACATAACCGCCGATATTCTGCCTACCTTAAGCTGATAGCTCTTGAGCTCAGAGTTTGCGGCGTCGTATTCCTCAACCTCGCGCTCCTCATGACAAAAGGCGCGCACGACCCTGACACCGCTCAGGTTTTCACGAGTAAGTCCGAGCACCTTGTCAAGCCTTTGCTGAACTCTGCGGTACATCGGCACGGTTATGTACATGATAAAGAAAATTACGGCAAGCAAAACGGGAATTGCAACCGCAAAGGAAACAGCAGTATCGACATCAAGCATAAAGGCTGCAAGCATTGCTCCGAATACGACAACGGGAGCTCTGAGCAGAAGTCTGAGTGCCATATTGATTCCCGTTTGCACCTGATTGATATCACTTGTCATTCTCGTAAGCAGTGTAGAGGTACCGCTCTTATCGAGAGCGGAAAAGGTCAGCGACTGAATTTTTTTGAAAAGTCGTGAGCGCAGGTCTGCCGCGACACCTACAGCAGCCTTTGCCGCAAAATACTGTGCAGTGACCGAAAATCCGAGGCCCAAAACGCCGAGAAGCAATAATACGGCAGCGCGTATTAAAATATACCGCGTACCGCCGCCTCCGTTAATTCCGGTGTCAATTATATCCGCAACAATAAGCGGCACCGTTAACTCAAGTGCCGCTTCAATAAACTTAAACAGAGGAGCAAGTATTGCCTCCTTGCTGTAGCCTCGCAATTCCTTTATAAGCTTATTCATAAAACAAAACCGTCCGTAATTTACTTTTTCAGTAGCTCAAGAGTGCGCTCATAGGATGCATTAACCGCCGCCTCAACGGTGCCCCTGAAGGCACGCTCCTCAAGAGCGGTAACACCTACAATGGTGGTGCCTGCGGGACTGCAGACATTATCCTTCAGCCTTTCGGGGTGCTCACCCGACTGAAGCAAAAGCTCGGCCGAGCCGGATACTGTTGCTTCGGCATACAGCAGTGCCTTATCGCGCGGAACGCCGCATTTCACCGCGGCATCGGCAAGTGACTGAATGAACATGAAAACGAAAGCAGGTCCGCAGCCGGTAACAGAGCCGGCTGCATCTATAAGCTGCTCGGGTATGGGATCGATAACACCGCAGAGAGAAAAGGCGTTTAAGAATTCAGCCTCGCACTCAGAGGAAATACCGCTTGCGGTGTAGAGCACAACGCCCTTGCCGACAGAGGCGGCAAGATTCGGCATAATCCGTATTACGGGCAGCTCGGTGCCCGACATGCTTCGAACGGCTTCGACGGAAACGCCCGCGGCCATAGTGATAATAACCGCATTGCTTCTTTCTCGAAGCAGCGCGGAAAGCTCGGAATAAAGCTGCTCACATGCCTGCGGCTTAACGCCGACAACAATGAAATCACAGCTTTTCGCGACAGTGACGGTATCGGAAAGCCGTGCTCCTGTTTTTTCTGCGATTTTTTCGGCAGAGGCTCGGTTAAGCACACAAACAAGGACATTTTCTCCTCCGAGACACTTTGCGACCGTTTCTGCAAGGC
>CAZDEI010000125.1:0-3793 GCA_964504325.1 uncultured Eubacteriales bacterium
CATAGCTGCTATAAATCGAAGTTGCCAATCCAACGACCGCTATGGTCGAGATGACGATCATAGAAAAATACCTGTTGGCACGGTCACGGTCGCCCTCGCCGAGGGTCTTTGAAACAAGAGCACAGCCACCCGTTCCGAACATAAAGCCCATTCCGCCTAATATCATAATAAACGGCATTATAAGATTCACCGCGGCAAAGGGGGTTTTTCCGACAAAATTCGAAACAAAATAACCGTCTACGACACCGTAAATCGATGTAAAGACCATCATTATAATCGGTGAAATACAAAACCGAAGCAGCTTTCCGTAGGTAAAATGGTCAGAAAGCTTAATTTCGGTCTTTTCTTTGGATAACATAAAAAGCTCCTTTAAACAGCGTGAAAGGAGAGGTTAATGCCTCTCCCCTTTATCGTTGTAGAATTTATCATAATATAATCGTAAAATCAAGTGGTAATATAAAAATTCAAAAAACGGTGTTGACAAATTTCTCCGACTGTGTATAATGAATATGTGAACAAATGATCATATATTCATTTTTTTAATTAATTTCCATTTATCAGCCGAAAGGAGCACAGCAATGACAGCCACACCCGAATGCGAGGCCACCTGCATACACAGCGAAATTTTGGAGGAGGTTATTTCATCTCTCCCCCGTGACGAGGATCTCTGCGATCTTTCGGAGCTTTTTAAGGTATTCGGAGATTCCACAAGAATCAAGATTCTATACGCCCTCATGAAGGATGAGATGTGCGTCTGTGACATAGCCGAGCTGCTGCACATGACACAGTCGGCGATCTCGCATCAGCTCAGAGTTCTCAAGCAGGCAAGCCTTGTAAAATACCGCAAGGACGGAAAAACCGTATACTATTTCCTTGCAGACGATCATGTATATATTATCCTTGCCAAGGGCATGGAGCATATTAAGGAGTGATAACCGTGGAAAAGGAAGAAAAGCTTTTAATAGCAAGAATGGTCACCTCGGCCGTATTGACGGCGGCACTGCTTTTGCTTTTGCCGGACGGTCGTCTGTATTCCCTGCTGTATATAATACCTTATTTAATAATAGGCGCAGATGTCCTGCTTTCGGCAGTTAAAAGCATATTCAAGGGAGAGCTCTTCGACGAAAAATTTCTCATGTCGATAGCAAGCATAGGAGCTCTTGTGATCGGCGAGTATCCAGAGGGAATCGCCGTAATGCTCTTCTATCAGCTCGGTGAAATGCTTCAGGATATGGCGGTTGAAAAAAGCAGACGCTCAATCACGGGACTCATGGAGCTGCGTCCGGAGTTTGCCCGTGTCGAACGGAACGGCTCCCAAATTATGGTATCGCCCGAGGAGGTCGAGATCGGAGATATAATCACAGTAGAGGCCGGAGAGCGCATTCCCGTTGACGGCACGGTCATAGGCGGCAGCGCCGCTCTCGATACAAAGGCAGTGACCGGTGAGGGAATGCCGGTGGATGTAACGGCAGGCTCTGCGGTGTCGTCGGGCTGTATTGATCTCAACGGCACCCTTACCCTTAAAGTAACAAGGCGCTATGTGGATTCCGCCGTTGCGAAAATGCTCGAGCTTGTGGAAAGCTCCGCCGAGCGCAAGGCGAAATCAGAGAGCTTTATAACCTCCTTTTCAAGAATATATACTCCCGTCGTGGTCATTATTGCACTCTGTGTTGCCGTTATTCCCTTTGCCCTCGGTCAAAGCCTTTCGGTGTGGCTCAACAGAGCCCTCGTGTTTCTCGTGGTCTCATGCCCCTGTGCGCTTGTAATTTCGGTGCCGCTTGCATATTTTGCCGGAATCGGTGCTTCTTCCAAAAACGGCATTCTTATAAAGGGCGGCGACGTTCTCGAACGACTTTCACAGGTCTCCTGCGTTGCTTTCGATAAAACGGGAACCGTCACAAGGGGCAATTTCGCAGTTACCGCCGTGCATCCTCATGAGCACTCGGAGGAGGAGCTGCTCGCCCTTGCCGCCGCGGCTGAGGCTCATTCAAATCACCCCGTATCGGCTGCGCTCAAGGAAAAATGCTCAGAAGAAAAGCTTTCCGCCGAGCAGGTTGAGGAGCTTGCCGGCATGGGAATTAAGGCTGTTGTGAACGGCATGTCGGTTGCTGTCGGAAACGGCCGACTTATGGATTCTCTCGGAATCAAGTGGCATGACTGTCATAAAACCGGAAGCATTATTCACATTGCCGTTGACGGCGAATATGCGGGACATATAGTTATAAGCGACGAGCTCAAGCCCGAGGCTGCCGAGGCAGTAAGGCTGCTGAAAAAAGCAGGCGTCGAAAAAACGGTTATTTTGACAGGTGA
This sequence comes from uncultured Eubacteriales bacterium, assembly GCA_964504325.1. Lineage (GTDB taxonomy): Bacteria > Bacillota > Clostridia > Oscillospirales > Acutalibacteraceae > RGIG7384. Next base: position 2,311 of record CAZDEI010000125.1, read on the forward strand.
CAACCGTCAGATAGCCGAGGAGACCGCCGAGGCCATAGGGGCAGACGGCTGCTATGCAGCGCTGCTTCCCGCAGACAAGGTTGAAAAATTTCTTGAAATCAAGGCCTCCGAGACCGCAAGCACCGTTTTTGTCGGCGACGGCATAAACGATGCACCCGTGCTTAAAACAGCCGATGTCGGAATTGCAATGGGCGCGCTCGGCTCGGATGCCGCAGTCGAATCCGCCGATGCCGTAATCATGGACGACGACCTCACAAGCCTTGCCGAGCTCCTTAAAACCGCGAAGCTGACCCGTCGCAAGGTCAGGCAGAACATCGTATTTTCACTTGCCGCAAAGGCGATAATAATGCTGCTCGGGCTTTTCGGTGTTCCTTACATGATGTGGATCGCCGTTTTCGGAGATGTCGGAGTGTCCCTGATAGCAGTTGCGAATTCGACAATGCTTTTAAAAAAACGACATATTGACTAAATCGCTTTTTTGGTATATAATCTAATAACTACGCTTGACAGGGTATTCTTTTATTAAAGGCCGAGCCCTGTCAGGCGTAGTTCATAATTATAATATTGATCGGAGAAAAAATTATGGCTTTCTATTACGACGAACCCTCAAGAACCTTCAGTGAGTACCTTCTTGTTCCCGGCTACTCCTCCTCACAGTGTGTGCCGCAGAATGTGTCACTCACGACACCGCTTGTGAAATTCAAGAAGGGTGAGGAGCCTGCCATAACAATGAACATCCCCCTTGTTTCCGCAATTATGCAGTCTGTTTCCGGTGACAGACTCGCCGTTGCGCTTGCCAAGGAGGGCGGTGTTTCCTTTATTTACGGCTCACAGTCGGTTGAGAGCGAGGCTGCCATGGTGGCAAGAGCCAAGAACTACAAGGCAGGCTTTGTAAGCAGCGACTCAAATATTCGTCCCGACGCGACACTTGCCGATGTGCTTGCGCTCAAGGAAAAAACCGGTCACTCCACCGTTGCCGTTACCGAGGACGGTACCGCAGACGGAAGGCTTGTCGGTCTTGTTACAAGCCGCGACTACCGTGTAAGCAGAATGGAGCTCACCACTCCCGTAAGCTCCTTCATGACTCCCTTTGAAAAGCTCATCTGTGCCGATGAGGGAATCTCTCTTAAGGAAGCCAACGAGCGAAATTGGGACACCAAGCTCAATGCGCTTCCGATCATTGATAAAAACGGACACCTTCGCTTCTTCGTTTTCAGAAAGGACTACGATTCTCACAAGGAGAATCCCAACGAGCTTCTCGACTCCGAAAAGAGATATGTCGTCGGTGCCGGAATCAACACAAGAGACTATGCCGAAAGAGTTCCCGCTCTTGTCAATGCCGGTGCTGATGTGCTTTGCATCGATTCCTCCGAGGGCTTCTCCGAGTGGCAGAAGCTGACAATCGATTTCATTCGTGAAAAATACGGCGACAGCGTAAAGGTCGGCGCCGGAAATGTTGTAGACAGAGAGGGCTTTATATACC
>CAZDEI010000126.1:0-3784 GCA_964504325.1 uncultured Eubacteriales bacterium
CCCAAAACCTTATCAAAGGTTTCGCCCTTGGCGGTAAGCATTATTATCGGAACGGAGGAGGTCTTTCTGAGCTCGCGGCAAACCTGCCAGCCGTCCAGCCTCGGAAGCATTATATCGAGCAGAATGAGATCGTAGCTTTTTTGAGTGGCCATTTCCACCGCCGCAGCTCCGTCATTTGCAACCGCGGTAGCAAAGCCGTTCTTTTCCAGATAGAGTCTTAAAAGCTCGCATATATTTGTATCATCATCGACAATAAGTATTTTTTGCATTCTCGGCTCCCTCTCACTATTTCAAGTTAGGCATTTTATTCGTTTACATTGCTTGATTTATATTTTAACATCCGAGCGGGAAATAATGTTAATAAAATTAAAACTTCAATTGTGAAAACAATTAATTTACAGTTCGTCGACAGGCAAGCACCAACAAAAAAACCGCCTCAGAAAAGCTTCTGAAGCGGATTTCTTTTTTGTGGCTTAGCCCTGCTCTTTCATCTTAGCGAAGCATTCGCTGCAGTAGACCGGACGGTCATCACGGGGCTGGAAGGGAATCTTGGCAACTCCGCCGCAATTTGCGCATACTGCCTCATGCATCTCTCTGGGTGCTCTGCCGGCATTCTTTCTTGCATCACGGCAAGCCTTGCAACGCTGGGGCTCATTTACAAAGCCCTTCTCAGCATAAAACTCCTGCTCACCTGCGGTGAACACGAATTCCTGTCCGCAATCCTTGCAAACAAGTGTCTTGTCTTCGAACATATTTCTACCTCTCTGTTATTAGCCCCGGACGGAATCACACCGACACCTTTGAAATCTACCAACGCTCTGAATCTTAAGCTACCGGGCATTTTTATATTTCGATACCGTTCACCGATCTAAGCTTGCGCCTGAATCTGTGGACCGCCTTGCAACGCTGGGGCTCATTTACAAAGCCCTTCTCAGCATAAAACTCCTGCTCACCTGCGGTGAACACGAATTCCTGTCCGCAATCCTTGCAAACAAGTGTCTTGTCTTCGAACATATTTCTACCTCTCTGTTATTAGCCCCGGACGGAATCACACCGACACCTTTGAAATCTACCAACGCTCTGAATCTTAAGCTACCGGGCATTTTTATATTTCGATACCGTTCACCGATCTAAGCTTGCGCCTGAATCTGTGGACCGCATTATCGACTGATTTTGCTTCGACCTTCATAAGCTCCGCTATTTCGGAGTTTTTGTACCCAACCGCACAGTGGCAGAAAACCGAGTACTCAAAGTCGGAAAGCTTTTTCTTTGCACCTGCAAGCACCGTAAGGTATTCATCCCTCAGCTCAGCAAGCTCCTCAGTGGCGAAGCCAACGGTAACAAGCGCATCGTCAAGCGGCAGACAGCCTGAAAGCTCTCTGTGCTTTTTTGATTTCACATAATTTCCCAAGGCGCGGTCAATGCAAAGTCCGGCAAAGTGTCCGAACGAGACACCTACCTCCGGCTTAAAGCTCTCGATTGCGGACAGCAGACCTATGAAAGCCTCCTGCACGAGATCGTCGAGCTCCCCCGTTCCTCCGAAGAAGAAAAGGGCCCGTGACCTGACAAGCGGAGCGTATCGAGAAGCAAGTGCCGCAAGAGCGGCTCTGTCTGCCTCGGCGGCCTTACGCCAAAGCTCCTCTGAAGAAATAATGCTTGAGTCAAAATTGCACATAATGTTCTGCCTACTAACGATACTAATATACACTGAATTTTAAAATTTGTCAAGCAAAATTATATTTTTCTATAAAACAAAGCCGACATCATAATTGATTTTGTGCAATTTCAACATATTAACTCTATTTGTTACAAAAAAACTGCCTTTATCAATAATTTTGCGCCTTGATTTCGAAAAAGGCCTGCGCATGTCCGCAAACCGGACAAATTCCCGGAGCCTCATTGCCTGCCAGGATATGACCGCATTTTCTGCACTCCCAAAGCTTGACCTCGCTTCGCTTAAACACCTCTCCGTTTTCGACATTTTTAAGCAGGGTGCGATATCTTTCCTCATGATGCCTTTCAATTTCCGCTACCAGCCGAAATTTTGCCGCCAAGGCCTTAAAGCCCTCTCTTTCGGCAGTCTCGGCGAACCCCCTGTACATTTCCGTCCACTCGTAATTTTCACCCTCTGCCGCCGAAAGCAGATTTTCCGAAATATTGCCGGAGGAGTTAAGCTCATTGAACCACAGCTCGGCGTGCTCCGCCTCGTTATCGGCCGTTCTGTAAAACAGAGCCGCGATTTGCTCATAGCCCTGCTTTTTCGCAGCCTCCGCAAAGAAGGCATACTTGCTTCGTGCCTGTGTTTCGCCGGCAAACGCCGCAAGAAGATTGCTCTCGGTCTCTGTTCCGCTGTATTTGTTTTCCTTTATCATGCTTTTCTTCCTTTCCTGCTTTTCATGAGCCTCGTGTTCTGCCCACGGTCTCATGCTTAATATCCCCCGAAAAGGGGAAACTATTTCCTTCGACGGCAAAATTCTTATGTACAGATTGCTTATACATGTGGTATAATATACACGCAGAGGGCCTAGTGCCCACAGTCGAACAAAAAGGAGACGGCTATGAAATACGAAAAGCAATACACCGAATGGTGTGAAAAAGCGACGGCCGACCCGGAGCTTATTGAGGAGCTCAAGGCGGTCAAAGACAGCGAGACGGAAATATCCGACCGCTTTTACCGTGATCTCGAATTCGGAACCGCGGGTCTTCGCGGCGTTATAGGTGCCGGCACCAACCGAATGAATGTTTATACCGTCGGCAAGGCAACTCAGGGTCTTGCCTCATATATAACCTCCCTCAAGGGCGGTGCCTCTGCCGCAATTGCCTACGACAGCAGAATCAAATCCCGACTCTTTGCCGAAACCGCAGCCTCGGTATTTGCCGCAAACGGAGTAAAGGTATATATGTATTCCGAGCTCATGCCGACCCCGATGCTTTCCTACGCTGTAAGGCATTACGGCTGTGATGCGGGCGTAATGATAACCGCAAGCCACAATCCGGCAAAGTATAACGGCTACAAGGTATACGGAGCGGACGGCTGTCAGCTCGGGCTTGAGGCAAGCGACCGCGTTCTTGAAATCATAAACGGACTTGACATATTCACCGACATTAAGACGACAAGCTTCGACGCCGCGGTCAGCTCGGGTCTTATAGAATATATTCCGGACAGCGTAATTGAGGAATATCTCGACCGCGTTGAGGAGCAGGCAGTCTGCCCCGGAATTTGCAAAACGGCAGGTATATCCGTGATTTATTCTCCCCTGCACGGCACCGGAAACAAGCCTGTCAGGGCGATTCTCAAAAGGCTCGGTCTCGAAAGCGTTACGGTTGTGCCCGAGCAGGAGCTTCCCGACGGAGGCTTTCCCACCGTGCCCTTCCCGAACCCCGAATTCAGAGAGGCCTTTGACTGTGCGGCAAGGCTTGCCGAAAAGCAGCCTGCCGAGCTGCTGCTTGCCACCGATCCCGACTGCGACAGAGTCGGAATAGCGGTGCCCGACGGACACGGTCTCACCCTTTTTACGGGAAATCAGGTCGGAGCAATGCTTCTTAATTATATCCTTTCGGTAAAAGCCGAAAACGGCACTCTTGAAAAGGCTCCGGTTGCCGTCAAGACAATTGTCACGACCGATATGTGCCTGCCTATTGCCGAAAAATACGGCTGCCGAATGATAAATGTTCTCACCGGCTTTAAGTACATCGGTGAGCAGATAGCCCTCCTTGAGGAAAAGGGCGAGGAGAACAGATATCAGCTCGGCTTTGAGGAAAGCTACGGATATTTAAAGGGCAC
>CAZDEI010000127.1:0-3772 GCA_964504325.1 uncultured Eubacteriales bacterium
ATCCACAGTAATTACACAAGTATATCTTTCATCTCGCTGTCTCATTTTCGATGAAATAAGCAGCTTTAAAGCCTCGCCCGAGGGCTCGGCACCTCTTTTCGCAACAACATCGAAAATCACGTTTATCCTCTCTCGTCCGTTGACAATTCGAAAATCGTGAAAGCGGATATCCGGCGATATTTCTCCGAGCACCTCCGAAAGGCATGCCTTGATTTCATCCGTCAGGGGATCGCCCACCGCAACGGGATCGGTGTGAATGACGGCGGAAATTCCGAGTCGTTCATAGATCTCGCGCTCGCAGCGATCGGCCTGCTCATGGCAGCGAACTATATCGGCGTTCTGCGAAACCTCGGCATGAAGTGAGCAGAATACCCTTCCGGGGCCGTAATTATGTACTATTATATCGTGTGCTCCGAGGAATTCATCGAATTCCTTGGTCACGGCAACTATTTTTTCTATATCCTCTTTATCTGCCGGCTTGCCGAGAATCGGATCGATGGTCTCCTTAATGCTTTTGATTCCCGAAAAGATAATGAAGGCCGAAACCGCTATTCCGACATATGCGTCCGCATTGAAGTCGGTAAGCCGCAGAACCGCCAGGGTCACAAGCACGGCCGCGGTTGATATGCAGTCGTTAAGCGAATCGCCTGCCGCGGCGATAAGTGCGTCGGAGGAAAGCTGCTTTCCGAGCTGTCTGTTAAAGAAATACATGCACAGCTTAAGCGCCACCGAGACAAGAAGTATGACAACCGTCAGAATTCCCGCCTCCGGCACCGTGGGCTCGATTATTTTATCCACGGAGCCCTTAAGGAGCTCGGCTCCGACAAGCACTATAAGACAGGAAACCAGCAAAGCCGAAATGTATTCCATCCGTCCGTGTCCGAAGGGGTGATCCTTGTCGGCAGGCCTTGCCGCAAGCTTAAAGCCGAGCAGAGTGATAAGCGAGGAGCCGAGATCCGACAGGTTGTTAAAGGCATCGGCTATTACCGAAAAGGAGCCCGATATCAGTCCCGCAACAAGCTTCAAGGCGAAAAGCAGAAGATTGCAGACTATTCCGACAGCTCCGCCGAGCTTGCCGTATGCAGCTCTGACCGAGGCCTCCGAGGCGTTGTCGTCGAGCCTCACGAACAGTCTCGCGAGAAATCCGACGGCGCCTTTCATGCCTTTGCTCCCTTGGCTCCGCCCTTGAAACCGAAGCTCTTTTCGGAAAGAATATTGCTGTTCACGGTGAACATGGTATTCCTTCTGCGACGGTCACGGGCAAAGGCAAGAGCAATCAGTCTGTCTATAAGCTCGGGATATTTGACCCCCGTTGCCTCCCAAAGATAAAAGGAAAGCGAGCCGGGAATGGTATTGGCCTCGTTGATATAGACCCTGTTGCCGTCTGCGGTGTCGAGAAGAAAATCTATTCGGCAGACGCCGCTCGCACCCATGGCGGTAAATGCCCTTTTGGCAATTTCTCTTATTTCCTCGGTCTTGTCCTCGGGGAGGTCTGCAGGCAGGCGCCTTCCTGCTGAGGCCATTCCCTTGCTGCCGCCGTTTTTGGAGCGGTTTTCACCGCGGTATTTGTCATCATAGGAAAGAATTTTGTCATGCATTACGGGCTCCTCAAGCACCGAGGCCTCACAGCCGTCCGAGTCACCGAGCACCGAGCAGTTTATCTCCCTGAGAGAGGTGATCGCCCTTTCGGCAAGCACCCTTTCGGAGAAGGAGCAGGAAAGCTCGGCGGCCGTTCTGAGCTCTGTGCGATTTTCAACCTTGGATATACCGACGCTTGAGCCGAGATTAACCGGCTTGATTATCATAGGATAGCCTATTTCGGCCTCAAGGCGCTCAATTATCGCCTCGGGAGACTCGGAATAGCTTCTGCGATCGAAGGTTACGCAATCGAGCACGGGAAGTCCGTGTGCCTTAAGCACCTGCTTAAACACCGCCTTATCCATACCGACGGCAGCCGAAAGAACATCACAGCCCACATAGGGCACGCCAATTATTTCAAGATAGCCGGCAATGCTGCCGTCCTCACAGTTTGTGCCGTGAACTATCGGGAAAGCGACATCGACTCTTATATCCTTTTTCCTTTTAAGCATTCCGCCGTCGAGAAATTTGATATAAGCATTATCGCCCCGTCTCAGCATTGAAACGGGAGAAAGCTCGGACATCAGGGAATTCATATTCTTGAATTTTTCTATATCGAAAAGCGCCTCGCCCGTATAGGCGGTGCCGTCCTTTGCAAAATAAACGGGAATAACCTCATATTTTTCACGGTTAAAGCTGTGCATTGCCTGAATGGCCGATATAACCGATATCTCATGCTCTACCGATGAGCAGCCGAAAATGACCGCGACATTTATTTTCATAAAATCCTCCGATACAGTTCCCTTTCGGGAAATTAATTTCAGCCCGCGTAATTGTCGGGCAGATCGTTTTCAAAAAGCACGACAGTATTCTCGTCGCACAGCTCGCCGAGCAGACCCACTGCATCCGCAAAGCGGTCGACCACTACGGTTCTTTCAAGTGCGGAGTCGGCGACCTCCCTGACACCGTCGACAAGCGGCAGCGAGCGCTTTTTACCGACAAATACGGCAATATCGCACTGCTCTGCGACCGCTCTTCCGAGTGCCTTGTTGGACTCGTATTCAAGCTCACCGAGCTCAACAAGCCCGGGAGTGACGATTATTTTTTTCATTCCGTCAAAGCTGCCGAGCACTCTTACGGCCTCAAGACAGCCGACCGGATTCGAATTATACGCATCATCGATAAGGGTTGAGCCGTTTATGTACGGCTTCATCTGCAGTCTGTGCTCGACGGGACGGAGAGAGGCCACGGCAAAGGCTATGCTCTTGGGCTGCTCGCCGAGATCGAGAGCTACTGCCGCAGCCGCCGCTATATTCAGGGCGTTATGTCGTCCGAGCAGAGCCGTTCTCAGGTGAAGCACCGTATTGCCCTTCTCAAGATCGAAGGTGAGGCCGAAGGGCCCGTAGGCAATATTTCGGGCTCTGACCTCGGCAGTATCCGAGGTGCCGTAGGTGACCGCACCGTATTCTGCGGCCTTTTTTGCAAGATACTCATTATCGGCATTGAAATACAGCCTGCCGCCGCGAGCTTTTACGCTGTCGGCAAGCTCGAGCTTTGTCGAAAGCACCGTGTCAATGCTTCCGAAGGTATCCAAATGCTGAGGACCCACAGAGGTTATTATTCCGATATCGGGATGACATATATTGCATATTTCGGCGATGTCGCCGCGGCGCTTTGCGCCCATTTCGGCTATGAATATCTCGGTCGGAGCCGACAGTCTTTCTCTCACCGTACGGACGATTCCGAGCGGAGTATTATAGCTTTCGGGTGTGGCAACGGTATTAAAGCTCTCCGAAAGCATTCTGGCAAGTATCGATTTTGTGCCGGTTTTTCCGTAGCTTCCCGTTATTCCGACGGTTTGCATTCCGCTGTGCTCGGCAAGCCTGCGCTTGGCATCGGCAATATAAAACGCAGTGACCGCGTTTTCTGCGGGAGCGTTGACGGTACGGGCGATAAGCATCGCAGACGGCGGTGCGAAGGCGAGCAGGCATACCGCCGCATAGAAGAAGCGACCGAAAAGGAAGCCGGCCGCCGTAAGACAGGCAAAAAGCAGGCCCTCGGTAAAAAGCAGTCGCTTTACCCTCGCCGTGAAAACGAGCTTTTTTATAGCCTTTTTGCGGTCGTTTACCGCAACGGGGATTCGCACAAGGCTCAAAAGCGCAGACGCGGCAAGCGGCACCGGAAGCTCAAATAT
>CAZDEI010000128.1:0-3751 GCA_964504325.1 uncultured Eubacteriales bacterium
TCCTGAGCCAGGATCAAACTCTCTAAAATATTCTATATATTCGCTTCTCTGCGTATATATCTATTCCAGAGCTTTCGCTCTTCCCTCAGAATCAACTTCGCTTTTGCGTGTTGTCCCTTGTTATTATTGAGTATATCTCAAATTAATCTCTCGGGTCCTTTTTTCGTTGTTTAATTTTCAAGGTCCATGCTTGCTGCTCCTAATCTCTCGGCTCTTGCCTCTTTTTAGGGCGCCTGATTATATTACCACATCATTACAGGGTTGTCAATAGTTTTTTTGCCTTTTTCGTTTTAAATTTTAAAGTGGCAATTTAAATAAAAACCGATGATATTTACGGTGCAGATTTACATCAAAATGCTTATCGATGCCCGTAAATGCCCTGTTTTACTGTGTTTTTCGTCCTTTTTGCGCTGCTGTTATTTTTTTGCTTATTGTAAAAAATCCCGATTTGTCAAAAAAGCGCGAGCGAAATTAAACGCTCGCGCCCTAATGCATTTTCACCGTTCAGCTGTTTTTCTTGTTCCTTTTGTGCTTAAGAGCAAGGACCGTGCCGACCGCCGCTCCCGCCACTGCAAGGCAGGCGGCGCCGATCGCCAATGCAGGCAGCAGCTTGAATTCGGATTTCGGAGGAGGTGCTATAGCCACCGAGCTCGTTCCCGTGCTCTCACCGGAGAAGACCTCATCAACCGTTTTGAGCTCCTTTCCGTCCGTTTCGACGGCTGCGGCAGCAAAATCCACAAGCTCCATCGCCTGCTCCTTGGTGATCTCACTCGGAACATACACTGTATCCTTATCGATTTTACAGCCCGTAAATGACATATACCACACAAGTGCCGCAAGATATTTACCGTAGGAATTGGCATGACTGACATGGTCGGCATTCAGCGAGATTCCGCCTGCAACGGTAGGATCGTACTTTCCGCTTTGGCGGGCAAGCTGAAAGGCCTCTCCCGAATGAACGATTCCGTCAAAGCCCATTTTGTCAACCAGCTTATAAGAGGTTTCCTTTACAGCCTTGTACATGAGCAGCTGATCGTCATGATAAAGCTTGAAGAAGGAAACATCATCCGGCAACGGCATATATTCGGGCTTTTCAAGCGCCCAGATCTCATGCCACATGTATTTTACATCCTTGTTCGTCGCAAGCTTTTTCACACCCTCAAAGAGCTCGGGCAGATAGTCGGTGATTTCATCATAAACACCGGCATAGTCAAGGCACTCCTGAAACATTATATAGTCCCATTTTTCGTTCTTGACCGCACTGCCGAGGCTGTACTGATTCTCAAGCTGCTCTCCGTTGGGATATTCACTGCTGTATTTAAGAAAAAAGCCGGGATTAGCCTCCGAGCCGTAAAAGCTGTTGCTCTTAAAATTTGCGAGGTGGGTCTGCAGATAGCAGTTTCCTCTGTAAACAACGCCAACCGTAAGATCAAGGCCCTGTGACATTCCTATGGTTCTGAGCATTTCCACCGAGTTCCACGAATAGCTGTGACCGATGGAGAGCAGCTTCACGCTCGGGCGTTTCTTGGCCGGAGCCGCAGAGGCACCGAGTGTGGGGGCCAAGGCGTTGATTGCCGCAAGAAGTGCACTCATAAATTTTATCACTGATTTTTTCATTTTTCAATCACCTATCTATTATATACACGATTTCTCTGCCATTTGCAAGCATTTTTATGTCCATTTCGTCAAAAGACACAAATGCGTATAATTTGACAGCCTAAGGGAATGCTGAATAAAAAGGAATGATCAGATGAAAAAGCACCGTAAGGTCGCCCTTGCCCTGCTGACAGCCCTGACTGTTGCCGCCGTATCCGTGATTTCGGCAGCCGCTCTTTCGCGGGTGGGCTCAAGAGGCTCCGAGGTGAAAAGCATACAAAGTCGCTTGAAGGCATGGGGCTATTACAGCGGCAGTGTGGACGGAATATACGGAACCGCCACTCGGGACGCCGTGAAACGGTTTCAAAAGAAAAACGGCCTGACGGCAGACGGAATCGCAGGACCCGCAACCCTTCAAAAAATAGGTCTGCCTACCGGCTCGGGGAGCTCTGCGACCTCCTCGGACTATTATCTGCTCGCACGCCTTATCTCCGCCGAGGCTCGCGGAGAGCCGTATATCGGTCAGGTGGCAGTCGGTGCCGTGGTTCTGAATCGCACCGAGCACCCCTCCTTCCCCGATTCGGTTGCGGGAGTTATATATCAAAGGGGCGCCTTCAGCTGCCTTGATGACGGACAGTTTGACGAGCCAATCGCAGACAGTGCCTTTTCCGCGGCACGCGATGCACTTAACGGCTACGACCCGAGCGGAAATGCGATATACTATTATAATCCCGATACCGCGACAAGCAAATGGATACGAACCCGAGCGGTGATAAAGGTCATAGGAAAGCACCGCTTCTGCTCATAAAGCAGCACGGCACCCGCCGCCCCTTATGTTACGGAGCAACGGGTGCCTGATTTATATATTTCAGTTTATAGCGGTTTCGCTGTCAATCTCGCCCGTATAGCTGTAGCTCGAGCTTCCCCGATCCTCACCGAGAATTATCTTGACATTCGTCTCGGTGCTGGTTGCTTTTTTGTAAATTCTCACAAGCACGGTATCCCCTGCCTCGGCAGCCTCGATGAAATCAAGCATTTCGGAGCCCCTTGTGATCCTGTTGTCGTTAACACCGACAATTATATCACCGACCGAGACACTCGTATTCGCAAAGGAGCTGTCCTCGTTTATGGCAACTATCTGCAAGCCGGCTGCCAGGCCGTTTAGGCGCGCTGCCACCTCGGAGTTTTCGGTATAGCTGATTCCGAGCTTTGCTCTGCCCTTTACATATCCGTTTTCGATAAGAAGCTTTACTATCCTGACGGCGGAATTCGAGGGAACGGCAAAGCCTATGCTGTCGTAAACATCACCTGCGTACTTCGACGAGGTAATGCCTATGATTTGGCCATAGGCATTGGCAAGCGCTCCGCCCGAGGAGCCGGGATTTATTGCGGAATCGGTCTGAATGAATTTCGCGGAGTAGGAGGTTGTTGAGCTTTGAACTCTTCTTGTCACGGAGGAAACCATGCCGCCCGTGATAACCGCGCTGTCATAGGCACCTGCGGTACAGCCGACGGCATATGCCCTTTCTCCCACGACGACCTCCGAGGAATCGCCGAATTCGGCAGGCACAAGTCTGTCGGTATCCGCCTTGAGAACTGCAAGATCGCTTCTCGTGTCACCTGCAACATAATAGGCATCATAGCTGCTGCCGTCATAGGCCACAACCACAAACTTGGCGTTTTCGGTATCGGAATAAATATGATCGTTGGTTATTATATATCCGTCTGCCGATAGCACTACACCCGACGCAGTGGAGGCTTCGCCGCTCTTATTATAAACAACTATACCGACAACCGATTTTGAAACCCTTTCGTAGATCTCGATTTCGGTAAGCTCATCACCCGTGCTCGGCTTTGCGGTAACGCCCGCGGGTGCTCTCTTTGTCGAAAATCTCATTTCTCTGCCGGCAACATATCCGCCCGCAAGGCAGACACAGAGCGCCAGCACAACTGCGGTGATTGTGAAAAAGACACGCATTCCGTTTTTGGAGGCAGGCAGCGGTTCGGGGCTTACATTGGGCACAAATACGACGGTATTCGACATATCCGGCTCCGACTCCGGGCTACCCGTCTCGGGCTCCGGAGCTTCACCGACCTCGGTGCTCTCGGTCACGAGCTCACAGCACTCCGAGACAGTCTCGGTCTGCTCCTCCGT
>CAZDEI010000129.1:0-3749 GCA_964504325.1 uncultured Eubacteriales bacterium
CCGAGCACCGCATTTATCGAATCGCTCAGGATCGATTTACCCGCGCCCGTTTCCCCCGTCAAGGCATTAAAGCCGGATGAAAGCTCAATCTTTACTTTTTTAATAACAGCAATATTTTCAATACTTAAGCTCTTAAGCATACAGCAAAGCACTCCGTCCGTTTAAGCGTTGTCCTCCGAGGAATCGGCTATCAGCTCCGAAAGCTTACCTGCAAGCTCCTCGGCCTTTTCCACACTTTTTGTTATTGCAAGCACGGTATCGTCGCCCGCAACAGTTCCTATAAAGCTGTTACTGTAGAGACCGTCCATTGCCGCCGCGGCACCGGAGGCCATTCCGGAATGGCATTTTATAACAACATCATTCATTGCACTCTCAACAGATATAACGCTGCTTGAAAAAATTCCCGCAAGCTTGTCGTTCATGCTCGCCTGCTGCCTGCGCTCATTGTAAATATATCTGTAAACACCGTTTTTGTCATTTGCCTTGATTATACCGAGATCCTTTATATCTCTTGAAACGGTAGCCTGAGTGACCTTAAAGCCCTGCTCCTCAAGAGCACGCTGAAGCTCCTCCTGAGTATCTGCGGTATGCTCCGAAATATATTTTACAAGCGCCTTCTGTCTTTGTTTTTTCACTGCATTCACCTTATATTATTTTTTTTGCAAGGGTTTCCACAAAGGGTCTGTTCTCTATTTTAATAAGCTTCACAGTATGCTCCGAGCGTAATATTTTCACCTCTGCGCCTGCGGAAAGCAGGTACGGTGCCTCACCGTCAACGCTTATATAGACCTCATTATCCGTAGCCGAGCGGTTAATAAGGCTGATCGGCTCATCGGTTCCGAGCACGATCGGACGGTTTTGAAACGAGTGCGCCGATACGGGGGTAATTATCATCACATCAAGCTCGGGAGCGACTATCGGTCCGCCTGCCGCCATCGAATATGCCGTAGAGCCGGTTGGAGTCGCTACGATAACACCGTCCGCACGGTAATTAATAGAGGTTTCTCCGAAGCCGACGCCGACATCTATCATTCTCGAAAGTCTGCCCCTTGTAACGGCGGCATCGTTTAGTATGCAAAGCCTTTGCTCCGCGCCCTCGGACATGAATTCCGCCGACAGCATTCTGCGGCTTTCGACAATATAATCGCCGCTGAGCAGAGCTTTAAGCTTATCAAGGCTTTCGGGCTCAAGACCGGAAAGATAGCCCACTCTTCCGCAATTTATACCGAGGACGGCCTTATTATAAAGCGAAGCCGTTTTTGCGGCATGGATTATGCTTCCGTCGCCGCCGATCGCTATCACCGTGTCGGCATGCGAAAAGCCCTCCTCCTCCGTCACGGGTGTACAGCCGAGCGCTTTGCACTGCTCAAAGGAAGCAAGCAGCTCGGCACCGAGTCCGCGCAGGAGCTCTGCGGTTTTCTGGAGTGTATCGCGTGTCCTTTCCTTTTGAAAATTCGGAATCAAATATATCCTCATATCAGATCCACCTGCCTGTCAAGCATTTTATGAGACCGCTCGGCGATTTGCTCGGGAGTCTCTGCGGCGGAGTATTCACCTTTGCCGTCATTTTCAATATATGCAAGATACTCTATGTTTCCCTCGGGTCCCTTAATGGGAGAATAGTCAAGACCTCTTACCGACCACCCGTCGGCAAGCATACGGTCGGTAACCGAACGGAGAATCTCCCTGTGGACGGAAAGAGCTCTCACGACCCCGTTTTTTCCGACCCTTTCCCTACCCGCCTCGAATTGCGGCTTTATAAGGCATACAGCCCTTCCGCCCTCCGAAAGGAAGCTCTTAAGGACCGGCAAAATGATTCCGAGTGAAATAAAGGATACGTCCACAGAGGCAAAGTAAAGCCTCTCGGGAAGCTGCTCTGCCGTGATATGTCTGAAATTTGTTCTTTCGAGATTTATAACTCTCGGATCCGAGCGAAGCACCTCGGCAAGCTGACCGCTTCCGACATCTATCGCATATATCCTTGCCGCACCGTTTTGCAGCATACAGTCGGAAAAGCCGCCGGTAGAGGCGCCGATATCGGCGCACACCGCACCCTCAAGTGAAATGCCGAATACGGCTATTGCCTTTTCAAGCTTAAAGCCGCCCCTGCTCACATATTTCAGTGGGTCGCTTCTGACCTCAAGGCAGTCGCCCTCCGAAACCGAGGCACCCGCCTTTTCGGCCTTTTTACCGTTGACAAATACGGCACCTGCCGCTATTAAGGCCTTGGCCTTTTCTCTGCTCGCCGACAGACCTCTTTCAAAAACAGCGACATCCAATCTTTTACTCAAAGCCAAATTTACTCTCCGTTTGACATTATTTTTATAACCGACTCGGTATCAAGTGAGAAGGCTTCGTCGTCTCTCGATACGGTCGCCGCGGCAACAAAGCCATGCACGGCATGCACCTCAAAGGAGCCCGAATATCCGCCCTTAAGCAGCACAGCCGCAAGCTTTTCAGCTATTCCGCCCGATTCCGAGCTTTCCTCGAAAACGACAACACGCTTCTTGGTCATCAGCCTTTCAACCGCCTCACCCGAAAGCGGAAATACTCTGTTCAGCTTTACTATTTCAAAGGAGCGAAGCCCTTCCCATGCGGCATAAACATTTGAAAGCTCACGTCCGAAGGTAACTGCCGCAGTGTCCGAGTCACCGAGCACCGTGAAAGCTCCCGAGAAATCAAGAGAAGCCGTATGCCTGTCCTCCGAGCCGCGCGGATATCTTATCACAACGGGTCCCGAGAGTGTAAGTGCTGTCCCGACGGCTTTTTCAAGCTCTCGGTAATTTGAGGGCGAATAAACGGTGATTCCCGGGATTGAGGTCAGCAGAGGAATATCGTAAAGTCCCTGATGTGTCTCACCGTCCGCGCCGACAAAGCCGGCTCTGTCAACACAGATAAGCACCGGAAGACCCGCAATTGCGATGTCATGTATCACTTGATCTATACCGCGCTGCAAAAAGGAGGAATAGACCGCAAAGACAGGCCTCATTCCCGCTCTTGCGAGACCGGCACAAAAGGTCACTGCATGCTCCTCCGATATTCCGACATCGAAAAAGCGCTTGGGAAAGCGCTCGGCAAAGCCGTTCAGTCCCGTTCCGTCCGGCATTGCGGCCGTGACGGCGCATATTCTTTCGTCGTTCTCGGCAAGCTCGCACAGAATACTGCCGAAGGCGGCGGAAAAATCGATTTTGTCTGACGGCTCCATGCCCTTTTCGGCATCGAAATCGCCGACCCCGTGATACAGCGAGGGCGAGCTTTCCGCAAAGGAATAGCCCTTTCCCTTGACCGTGGTAAGATGAAGCACCACGGGACGCTCCTCTGTTTTCACAAGCCGAAGCAGCTCTATGGTCTTTTCAAGGTCATGCCCGTCGACGGGCCCGTAATACTTAAAGCCGAAGCCCTCGAAAATGTTGCTGTTGTAATAAATTCTGTGCTTCAGGCTGTCCTTGGAGCGGGAAAGCTTGGATTTAACCGCACCCCCAACAAGAGGTATATGAGAAAGAAAGCTCTTGAGATCTCTTTTGAAATTAAAATACGAGCGCTTTTGTCTGATAATATTTAAATACCGAGCTAAGGCTCCGACATTTTTCGATATTGACATCTTATTGTCATTCAGTATGATTATAAGATTCTTTTTGTCTCTGCCGGCGTTGTTCATTGCCTCGTATACCATTCCGCCGGTCATTGCTCCGTCACCGATTACGGCAACCGTTTTACCCTTTTTTCCGAGCAGCTCCTTGCCCTTAAGC
>CAZDEI010000130.1:0-3748 GCA_964504325.1 uncultured Eubacteriales bacterium
GGGTTGGACTTTCGCACAAGCTGAACGAGTATCCATGCAAGCTCTCGGGCGGTCAGCAGCAGCGTGTGGCAATTGCTCGCGCGCTTGCGCTTGAGCCCGAAATTCTTTGCTTCGATGAGCCGACAAGCGCGCTCGACCCCGAGCTTACGGGCGAGGTGCTGAAGGTTATAAGGGAGCTTAAAAACGGCGAGACGACCATGATAATCGTCACTCATGAAATGGAATTTGCCAAGGGTATTTCCGACAGAGTTATCTTTATGGACAACGGCGAGGTTGCAGCTGACGGAGCACCCAAGAAAATATTCGGCAGCTCCGACGGAAGAATAGCGGAATTTCTCAATGCCGACCGAGCACTCTCCTCACGGCTTGATTAACGGAATATATAATCGTTATCGGTGCTTGAATGCACCTCCTCAATCTGCTATAATGTTTCGGTAATGAAAATTAATCGAGGGGAGAAGAGCGCATGAAAAGGATTGCCGCACTTAATGATATCTCGGGCTTCGGTCGCTGCTCGCTTTCGGCCGCTCTTCCCGTAATTTCAGCCTGCGGAGTGGAATGCTGCCCGTTGCCCACGGCGGTTTTAACAAGACAAACCGCCTTTGAAAGCAGTCGCTGCCTTGATTTGACAGACAAGATGAAGGCTTTTTGCGAGGATTGGGCCGGTGAACGCTTCGACGGAATCTATACTGGCTTCTTTTCGCATCCCTCGCAGGCACTCATAGCTGCGGAATTTATTCGCTCTCACGATGATGCGGGTACTGTTCTTGTCGATCCCGTGCTCGGTGACGGAGGAAGGCCGTATTCGGTTTTTTCCAAGGACCTCTTTTCGGCCGTTACGGAGCTTTTGCAATATGCAACTGCAATTACCCCTAATCTTACCGAGCTGTCATTGCTTGCCGGTGCCGATTATAATACACTTCTTTCGGCTGACTCGGTCGAGCTTGACGGAATATGCCGTGCGCTTATGTCCGACAGGCTGAAAACGGTGTTTGTAACGGGCATAGTCCGAAACGGAAGAATGATCAATCATATATCCTCCGAGGACGGCTGGCGTGAGCTTGAGACCGATGTGTATCCCGGCAGCTTTTCGGGAACAGGCGATTTGTTTGCTTCTGTATGTGCCGCCGAGTCGGTTAAGGGAAGTAATCCCGTGGCGGCAGCCGAAAAGGCCGTGAGCTTTGTCGGCGCTTCTGTCAAGAAAAGCCTTGAGGAGAAGCTCGACCCCCGTTACGGAACTGCCTTTCAGCTCTGTCTTTCACTCCTTTCGGATTGACCGAGCCTTTATAAGCTTCTGTTGCCGATATATAATAACATAATCATAAAGAAATCGGAGAAGGCTTTTTAGGCCTTCTCCGATTGTTATATTCTGCCTTTGATTAAAGCTTTATTCTTGCCTCGTAGTGCTCAGCGGTTGTGGTAACAGGCTCCGAATTCGGAAGAATAACCGTAAGCTCAATACCACTGCCTTCGGGCAGGCTTGCTTCAAAATGAAGCTCTCCGTCCTGTTTTTCCCAATTTATCGAGACGGCTCCGTAGGCAGTGGGGATTTTTCCCTTTGCATAGGTCATTCCGGCTATATTGGTATAGGGCCTCACGGTTATTTTCTTCATACCGTATTCGGTGGGCTGAGCTCCGAGCACCATTGATGAAAGCTCATAAATGGGTGCGCCCGACCAGCCGTGACATTCGCTTCGCGGAGAGTCGGGATTCTCACACCAGGTTGTGCAGCCGAGGTCGAGCATTTTTTTCCAGCCGTCAAAGATGCTCTCGGCGTATTCGCCGTAAACACCCACCTTTTCAAGGGCACGCCATAGGAAGTGATTCATAGAGAAGGAGCATTTAGGAAGCTCTCTGTCCATAGTCGCTCTCATGAGACGGGCGGCAGCCTCGCCCTCGACGGCTCCCGACAGAACCGCCCAAACAGAGGTGTGCTGTGTATAATTCTTTGTTACCGTGCCGGTACGGTACATGCCGTCCTCCTCACAGAAGCAAAGCCTGTTGACGGCACTTAAGAGCTTATCCTTTCTCGCAAGATATTCTTCAGCAAAGTAATTGTTGCCGAGAGCCTTGGACAGCTCAGCTGCAGCACCGAGTGCCGCAGCATAGAGCAGGCTGTCGACCGTCATAGGCTCGTCACCCTCAAAGAGAGGCACGCCGTATTCCCAGCCGGGAACCCAATCGACAAATTGCCAATAGTCTGTTCTGCCGACAAGACCGTCACCGTTAAGTCTGCGATGATAGCTGTCAAGCAGCTTTTGCATGGTGCCGTTCATTGAAGCGACAAAGGAGATATCCCCCGTCCTTTTCAAATAATCAGTGAGCATGAAGATCCAATAAATGGGGAAGTCGGCAATGATTTGATTTATAACTGAAGGGTAATTTGCCTGAAGCATTCCCTCGGGAATCTGCGAATGTGCCATATCCGTTATTGTCTTTTTGATCATTCGGGTATCGGTTGAAAGACAGTGCATATACAGCAGCTGAAGCTCACCGTCCATATCGTATTGCTGCTGCTCATAGTAGGGGCAATCAACCGTCAGTTCATGGTTGCAGCAGCGCAGCGTATGCAACGAGGTTTCCCACATTTTATTGAAATATTCATTCGAGCAGGAGAAGTCAGCCTGCACATCAAGCGGATAGTAAAGCTCGCTGTAGCTGCTGTCGAGGACCGAGAGCAGCTCGGTATCGGCGGATATACGGATGTATCTGAAGGCACGATAGGTAAAGGGTGCAAAGCTCTGCACCTTGCCTGTAAGCAGGACCTTTTCGGTCGAGCCAATTATAATTCCGTCTGTACCGTCGCGCTGCTGCTTTGAGCCGTTTTCATCTGTGTAATAGCATTCTCCGTAGGTGATAACGGCGGTTTTGCCGGCTTCACCGCAAAGCTTCAGGTCAAGCATCGCGGTAACATAGCGACCGGCATCGAGCTCAACAAAGCCCTTTCCGGATTTCACAACGGTAAAGCCCTTGGACTTCTCCGGACGGAGCAGAGGAATGGTGCGGGGAACAAGAGGATAAATTTGTTCCACGCCGTAGACGGTATATCTGTCGAGCGAAACGGGATAAGCATTGTGACAGGCGATGGGTGTGGTCCGGTATTCGCCCAAATGATGCTCAAAGGGAGGCATTGAGGGAAGCAGACCGAAGTCGGGATAATTATATTTGATCGAATCTACCCTTTCGCAGGTGAAGCTGTTGTCGCTGACGATTTTTTTCTCGGTACCGTCCTCAGTCAGACTTCCGTCGAACCAAAGGGCGGCATGACCCTTTCTGAAGGTGTTAAGTCCGATTGAGGTTCCCGCAGGATAGTAAAGCACTCGAACCTTTATTTCGTTTTTACCCTCCTTAAGAAAAGGGGTGAGCTCGGGCTGCTCATAGGTCCAGCTGTACTGAGTTCCCTTGGAAGGGCCGTCGCAGACAAATTCACCGTTGATATAAAGCCTGTAGCGGGTGTCGGCCGAAATGTTTGCCGTCATTACCGCATTCGCCCCTGCTTCGAAGCTGCTTTTGAATACATATTCGGTTGCGTCGGGCAAAAGCTCATCGGCATAAATCCAAAATCCGTTGTTCATATATTGCCTCCGTGTTGTTTATTCGAAAATACTGTATTTAGAATAAGCAAAAAGCACTCGCATGTCAACAAAAATAGTAAGAAAGCTGTTGATTAGGCAGCTGTAACGAGGTAACTCCGCGGCAAGCCTCCCTCCGAGAGGAAGAAACGAGCACACGCAAGCTTGGGTATACC
>CAZDEI010000131.1:0-3739 GCA_964504325.1 uncultured Eubacteriales bacterium
CTTCATAACACGGCCGCCCTTAACGGTCTTGGAAACACGGTTAAGAGCAACGACCTTTTCCTTAAGATCGAGAACCGAAGCGTCAATGTTAGTAGCCAAAGTTATTTCCTCCTTCATTAGAATTTGAGGCCGCCCTCACGGGCGCCTTCGGCCAGCTCTTTGACACGGCCGTGGTATACATATCCGCCGCGGTCAAAAACGCAGACTTCAATGCCCTTTTTAACGGCACGCTCAGCGATCAACTGTCCAACCTTACGGGCCTCCTCGCAATTACCCTTTGCGGTGCCGAAATCCTTTTCGACAGAGCTTGCGGCTGCGAGAGTAACTCCGTTTACATCATCTATAAGCTGGGCGCTGATATTGCTGTTGGAGCGGAACACATTAAGACGCGGGCACTCTGCGGTACCGCTGATCTTAGAACGAACACGGACATGTCTGTGAAGACGAGCCTTGTTTGTATCAGGTTTGTTAACCATTTATCATACACTCCTTCTTTATTTCTTGGCGCCCTTGCCGGCCTTACCCTCTTTGCGACGGATGTGCTCACCGGCGTACTTGATTCCCTTGCCCTTGTAAGGCTCCGGAGGACGCTTGGAGCGGACTTCTGCCGCAAACTGGCCGACCTGCTGCTTGTTGGGTCCTTTAACAACGATCTCGTTCGGACCGGGCACCTCGATGGTGATGCCGTCAACCTCGGGAACGATCACCTGATGTGAGAAGCCGAGGTTCATAACGAGATTGCTGCCCTGCTTCTGAACACGGTAGCCGACACCGTTTACCTCAAGCTTCTTCTCAAAGCCCTCGGTAACGCCGACAACCATGTTGTGAATAAGGGTACGGGTGAGACCGTGAAGAGCACGGTGCTCCTTGTCGTCAGTAGGACGGGTAACGATTATCTCGTTGCCTTCCTGCACGATCGATATCTCGCTGTTGAAGGTATCGCTGAGGGTTCCCTTGGGACCCTTAACGGTAACCTCACTACCGTTGATATCTACAGTTACACCGGCAGGAATGACGACAGGCTGCTTTCCTATTCTTGACATTTCCTGTTTCCTCCTTACCAGATGTATGCGAGCACTTCTCCGCCGACATTGTTCTTTCTTGCTTCCTTGTCGGTCATAATGCCCTTTGAGGTCGAGATGATAGCGGTTCCGAGGCCCTTCATGACCTTGGGCATATCCTCGACGCTGCTGTAAATTCTAAGTCCGGGCTTGGAAACGCGGCGAATGCCGGAAATAGCCTGAGACTTATTGGGACCGTACTTAAGTACAATCTTGATAACTCCCTGCTTACCGTCTTCGATAAGCGAGAAGCTGTTGATGTAACCCTCGTCGAGAAGTATCTGAGCGATAGCCTTCTTAACGTTTGATGCGGGGATATCTACCGAATCGTGCTTTGCCGAGCTAGCGTTACGGATTCTTGTAAGCATATCGGCGATAGTATCGGTGATTTGCATACCGTAAACCTCCGTTGTATGCTGTTTACCAGCTGGCTTTCTTCACACCGGGAATCTCGCCCTTATAGGCAAGCTCCCTGAAACATATACGGCAGATACCGTATTTACGGAGATAAGCATGAGGCCTTCCGCAGATCTTGCATCTGTTATACTGTCTCGTGGAAAACTTTGCAGGAGAAGCCTGCTTTACTTTCATTGATGTTTTGGCCATGTTCTCATCTCCTTACTTCTCGAACGGAGCGCCCATAAGAGTCAAGAGCTCGCGGGCCTCTTCGTCCGTCTTGGCAGTCGTAACGATAATGATGTCCATACCGCGGACCTTATCGATCTTATCGTAATCGATTTCGGGGAATATGAGCTGCTCCTTAACGCCGCAGGAGTAGTTACCTCTGCCGTCGAAGGAGTTGGGGTTGATTCCTCTGAAGTCTCTCACGCGGGGGAGAGCCATGTTGAAGAATCTGTCAACGAACTCATACATCTTATCGCCGCGGAGGGTGACCTTAACGCCTATGTTCATACCCTCACGGATCTTAAAGTTTGCGACTGATTTTCTTGCTTTGCAGGCTACCGGCTTCTGACCGGTAATCTTCATAAGATCCTCGGTAATAGAATCGATGACCTTAGAATTGTCCTTAGCCTCGCCGCAGCCGACATTGATGACGATCTTTTCAAGCTTAGGGATCTGCATGACGCTCTTATAACTAAACTTGTTCATCAGCGCAGGCGCGACATTTTTAATATATTCGTCTTTAAGCCTCGGCATTGTCATGTCCTCCTTAAACTTATATCTTCTTTCCGCATTTTCTGCAGATTCTGACCTTTTTACCGTCCTCAAGCTTGTAGCCAACGCGGGTAGGACCGCACTGAGAGCAAACGAGCTGGACCTTGCATGCATAGATAGCACTTTCGGCCTTGATGATTCCGGAAGGCTCACCCGGCTTGGTGGGCTTTACATGCTTGGAGACCATATTGAGTCCCTCAACGATGACCTTGCCCTCCTTGGGAGATACCTGAAGCACCTTGCCGGTCTTGCCGCGGCTGCCGTTCTTATCACCGGTCATAACCATAACGGTATCGCCGGCTTTGATCTTCATACTCATGTTCCTATCCTCCTATTTACAGAACTTCAGGAGCAAGAGAAAGGATCTTTGTAAAGTCCTTTTCACGGAGCTCACGAGCTACGGGTCCGAAAATACGGGTTCCCTTGGGATTCTTATCTTCCTTAATGATAACGGCTGCGTTTTCATCGAAACGGATGTAACTGCCGTCATCGCGGCGAACGCCCTTGCAGGAGCGAACTACAACTGCCTTAACGACATCGCCTTTTTTAACGGTTCCGCCCGGAGTTGCCTTCTTAACCGAAGCAACCACTACATCACCGATATTAGCGTACCTCCTGCCGGAGCCGCCGAGGACACGAATGCACATAAGCTCCTTCGCGCCTGTGTTGTCGGCTACCTTGAGGTAAGTCTGTTGCTGTATCACAGTCTCTTCCTCCTTCGCTTACTTCGCCTTTTCGATGATCTCAACAACGCGCCATCTCTTGTCCTTGGAAAGGGGACGGGTCTCCATTACGAGAACGCGGTCGCCTACACGGCACTCATTGTTTTCATCGTGGGCTTTGATTTTAACGGTGTTCTTAATAATCTTCTTGTAGAGGGGGTGCTTTACATTGTCTGCGATAGCGATGACGACGGTCTTGTCCATCTTGTCACTGACTACCTTACCCACTCTCGTTTTACGAAGGTTTCTCTCAGTCATTGCAATTAACCTCCCTCTTAAGCGTTCTCGCCGTTCTTGAGCTCATTCTCGCGAATAACGGTGTTAACGCGGGCGATCTCTCTCTTAACGGCAGTTATGCGTGTCGGATTGTCAAGCTGGTTAATGGCAAGCTGAAAACGAAGATTGAAGAGCTCTTCCTTGAGATCCTTCAGGGCCTTTTCAAGCTCTGCGGGGGTCTTTTCTCTGATTTCCTGAATGTTCATTACTGCTCACCACCCATTTCTTCTCTGGTAACGAATTTGCACTTGATCGGAAGCTTGTTGGATGCAAGACGCATAGCCTCTCTTGCAACCTCTTCGTCAACTCCGCCGATCTCGAACATAACTCTGCCCGGCTTAACAACGGCTACCCAGTACTCGGGCGAGCCTTTTCCGGAACCCATTCGGGTCTCGGCGGGCTTTTCGGTGATCGGCTTGTCGGGGAATATCTTTATCCAAACCTGACCGCCACGCTTAATGTAACGGGTCATGGCGATACGGGCAGCCTCGATCTGGTTGGAGG
>CAZDEI010000132.1:0-3732 GCA_964504325.1 uncultured Eubacteriales bacterium
ATTATCGACGGAAAGAACTGCTTTGACGAAAAGGGCGAGGAGCATTACAGAGGCCCTCACGGAATCTCGATAATGCGCTCCTCTCACATTCGCATGTCGGGCTTTACTGCGTGGAATACCGCAAATTGGGCCATAAACGGCAACAGCTCCTACGATATGCGCTTTGATAGTATCACCTGCAATGCAGGTCATGACGGCATTCATATCACCTCCTGTGAGGATGTTATAGTCAAGAACTGCGAATTCCACACGGGCGATGACTGCGTTGCCGGCTTTAATAATAAAAATGTTTTGGTAAGCAGCTGCGAGCTCAACTCGGCCTGCTCCGCTTTCCGCTTCGGCGGCACCAATGTACTCGTCATCGACTGCAAAATTTATGCACCGGCGAAATATCTTTTCAGAGGCGGAATGACCCTCGAGGAAAAGAAGGCAGATCTGCTTTCAAATAATGCCGAGTCCTCAAGGCTGCACAAGCGCGACAACATGCTCAGCGTTTTCACCTATTACTGCGATTACTCGGTAAAAATGACCAATCCCGCCTCAAATATAGTTATTAAGGATTGCACAGTCGACGGAGCCGATCGCTTCCTGCACTTCAACTATTCGGGCAATGAAACCTGGCAGAAAAACATGCCTATGCTCGACATTAAATTCGTAAATATCAAAGCAAAAAACATCAGCATGCCGCTCAATGCGTACGGCGATGCCGAAATGCCCCTTACTCTCGCGCTTGAAAATGTCGAATTCAGCTTCAGAAAGGGCTTTGAAAACAACGCATTTATAAAGACAGCAAACTATAAGGAAATCAGACTCGAGAATGTCAAGGTTGATAACTGCATGGCAGAAAACCTCATTCTCTCATGGAGCAAGCCGGGTGACGGAAAAATCACCGTTGACCGACTTGACTGCGGAATTCCCGAGGATAAGCTCGTTGGCTACCCCACCGAGCCCTTCTTTACGAATGCAATATAAGTTGTTCGGCAATTATTTCAGAAGGGCAACAGTCACTATTTTGCTTGCGGCAGCCGTTTTTGCTGTTTCCGGCTGCGATAAGCAGAGTAACAAGTCACAGCTTTCTTCCAATACAGTTTCCTTGAATGTAAATTCAATTGAGACCTCGACGGGAAATCAGTCGGAGCTTGACTCATCCTTTGCTTCGTCGGAGGAGTCTTTTGACAGCTCAGTTGAGGAGCTGTTGAGCAGCACAGAGAATGAAGCTCAGGGCAACCCGTCCTCTGCTTCATCTACTGCATCAGCGGCGGTGTCGTCAAAGACATCCTCGACAGCTTCATGGCCGACAAGCTCCTCTCCTGCTTCATCAGCTCCCTCTTCCTCGACTCCGTCCGCAAAGCCGTCTGCTCCCTCCTCACCCTCCGACGATCAAGCGGCAGGCGACAGGGAATTTGCTCAGACGCCTGTTGTTGATAAAAAACTTATTATTACGGAAGTGAATAAAATGCAAACCCAATACAAAGCAAAGCTTTATCAGCTCGGAAGCTGCGAGCCCGCTCCCTGGTACGGCGAGGGCGCAGTGAATCAAATGATGGGCTATGTTATCGTCACCGAGGACAACAAGCTTGTCGTTATCGACGGCGGCTATGCATCAAACGCCGAGCCTCTGCTCGAGCTACTTAAAAAGGAATCCGGCGGCAGCAAGCCGGTCGTTTCCGCATGGTTTTTGACCCACTGCCACTCAGATCATGTGCTTGCCTTTGCGGAAATCGTTGACAA
This sequence comes from uncultured Eubacteriales bacterium, assembly GCA_964504325.1. Taxonomy (GTDB): domain Bacteria; phylum Bacillota; class Clostridia; order Oscillospirales; family Acutalibacteraceae; genus RGIG7384. Next base: position 1,732 of record CAZDEI010000132.1, read on the forward strand.
GCACCTCGCCGAGGTGGATATAAAGGCGGTTTATTCCGCAAATCCGACAAGAGACGAAATTGCCGAATATGTAAACGGTGAGTCTGTCCCGACCTATGATAAGCTGAGTGCCGCCCTTGAAAGGCTGCCGGGCCTTTGTCACTCTGTTCATACGGGTGATAAGTATTCGGTCGGCACCACCGAATTCGAAATACTTTTTGCACCCTATCACAGATATGCTGCTTCAAACAATCTTAACAATACCTCTATTGTCATAAGGACCGTGCTAGGTGGTCAGTCGGTGCTATTCCTCGCAGATCTTGCCGAGTCTGCTGGCGCCGATCTCATTGCCGAGGTGCCTGCCGAAAAGCTCAAGGCAGACATCGTCCAAATGGCTCATCACGGTCAGAACGGCGTAAGCAAGTCGGTTTACGATATTATACGCCCCTCCCTTTGCCTCTTTAACACTCCCCTTTGGCTCTGGAACAACGATATCGGAAAGGGCTATAACACTCACACCTTTCTTACCGTTGAGGTTAGAAAATGGATGGAGTCGTTGGGTGTTGAATACGCCTTTAAGAATGACCGTGAGACACTTCTGCTTAAATTCCCGATAGATTTCAGCGGCAGCGATTTACCGAAGGCAGAGCATACGAAATAAGTTCCGATAAGGAGATTCAAATGAATTTTACCGTAAATGAGCGCGGCAGTGCCGACGGCTTCTGCGTTATAAAAACAGTTGATAAAAAGACCTCATCCAAGGGCGGCACATACCTTGATATGACACTTTCCGACTCTTCCGGTGAGATCAACGCAAAGCTTTGGGACTATAACGAGCAGCTACACGGCAGCTACACGGCTGGTGAGCTCGTAAAGGTCAGGGGGCTGATTTCAAAATACAACGGTGCCGATCAGCTCAAAATAGAAAAAATTCGCAAAGCGGTTCCCTCCGACGGTGTCGATCCGCGTGATTATATCGAGCACGCCGCCTACGACGGTGAAACCATGTATAATGAGCTCATTTCGATAGCCGAGGGCTTTCAAAACGACGAGCTAAAAAGACTGACACTTAAAATTTACGGTGACAACAGCGAAAGCCTTCTGTATTGGCCGGCCGCCTTTAAGCTTCACCATGCAATTCGCTCTGGGCTCATGATGCATACTCTTTCCATAGTACGCCTTTGCGAAAGAGTTGCAGAAATATATCCGTCGGTAAACCGCGAGCTGCTTATATGCGGCGCAATGCTTCACGATATCGGCAAGCTCAGCGAATTCGATGTAAATGAGCTCGGCACGGCGAACGGCTATACCGTAGAGGGTAATCTTATCGGTCACCTTGTCAAGGGTGCCATGATGGTCGAAAGAGCCGCCGAGGAGCTTTCGATTTCCAAGGAAACGGCCATGATTGTCGAGCATATGCTGATCTCTCATCACGGGCAGCCCGATTTCGGTGCTGCGGTGCGTCCCTCCTTTATCGAGGCCGAAATTCTAAGCTCGCTTGACGCTCTCGATGCATGTATTTATGAAATGTCCGATGCCGTCAAAAGTACTGCACCAAACGATTTTTCGGCTAAGCTTTGGGCACTCGACAACAGAAAGCTTTACAATCACGACCTCAGCAAGGTATCAACAGATGTCAAGCTTTTCTGAGAGCACAGGCTCAATCACGGCAAGCCTGAGGACTATGTCGGACGGCAGCTACCGCAGCTTTTCCCTTTCACTGCTCCCCGAGCTTGCTCCTGAGCGGCTTTTGGGTGTGCGACTACCCGATATAAAGCGGCTTGCAAAAGCAATAAACGGAACAGAACAGGCAGAGCGGCATCTCGTCACTCTGCCTCATTACTATTTTGAGGAATATCAGCTTCATTCTTATTTGATTCAAATGAAATCAAGCTTTGATGAAAGGCTGAGGCTCGCCGAGCTCTTTTTACCCAATATCGATAATTGGAGCGTATGCGACAGCTTTTCATATCGAGTGTTCTTAACCAACCTGAAAGTTGGGAGAGGACACTCGATTTCTTT
>CAZDEI010000133.1:0-3728 GCA_964504325.1 uncultured Eubacteriales bacterium
CCGTGGGCCAGGAAAGAGCATTGTCGTCCATGTATATGGTTATGTAGCCGCCCTTGCATTCCTTGGTAGCCTTGGCAAACTTGGTTTTGCCCGCCGAGGTAAGGGTGAGCTGTACAACATAGCCCTGTGACTCGTTGTAGCCTGCAGAAGCCGAGGAAACATCCGAGCCCTTGAGCACGACCTCGCCATTTGCATCCTGATTGCCCTTTTTGAAGGTCAGCTCGGCCATCTCACCGAGCTCCTTGATGGCCTCCGAGGGATTGTAATCGGTTTCATCCGTATTCCAGGGGAATCTGACGATTACCTGCTTGGCCTCGTTGTCAACATAAATTTCACTGTCCGTTATATTGTTGTAAAGCAGACGGGTCGATATGATTTCCTTGGCGGCATCCATGTTTTCGTCGGTAATATTACCGTCCTTGATATCGGGCACGAAAACAGCCTCAACGCCTCCGCTTATATCGATTCCCCATCTTATATCGGACGCACCCTTGAAGTAGGTCGTCTTTGTATCGCCGAAATAATTGCATATACCGAAGCAGGCGGTGTATACAAAGAAAAGTATGACCGCAGCCACAATAAAGACAACCGGCTTTTTAGTACGCTTCATCGGTTTTTTCTCCTCCCAGTGTTATACTGCCGATATGCCGCAGGAAGCGTGATACCTCTCGGGCACAGGGGCGACGGACGGGATATTACCCGTTTTTCCGCATGAAACATAAATATTATACAAGCATTGACCAATCAAGTCAATGAAAACTCAGCTATTCCGACATTAATTTTTCAAGAGTGGCATATTTCACCACCGTCGAGAGCAGCTCGGAGGCACTCTTAAGCTCGGGCACAAGGGGATATGACGGAGCTATTCTTATGTTGGAATCCTTGGGGTCCACACCGTAGGGATAGGTCGCACCCGCGGGAGTAAGTATCAGTCCCGCATTCTTACAAAGCTCGACAACCCTTTTCGCCGTTCCCTCGGCAACATAGAGGCTTATGAAGTATCCGCCCGTGGGTCTTGTATACTCGGCTATTCCGAGCCCCGAAAGACGCTTGTCAAGCACCGCAAGCACGGTGTCGAATTTCGGCTTCAGGATTTCGGCGTGCCGCTTCATGTGCTCCTTAAGCTCCTTCATGCTTTTAAAGGCACGGGCATGCCTGAGCTGATTGAGCTTGTCGGGACCGATCGTCTGAAAGCTCATGCGGTGCTGCAGCTCGGCGAGATTTGCGGGGCTTGCCGCAAGAGCCGCCACTCCGGCACCGGGGAAGGATATCTTCGAGGTCGAGGCGAATATGAGCACCATGTCCTCGTGGCCGCACCTCTCGCATTCCTCATAAATGCTGAGAAGCTCATCCTCCTTATCGGAAAAGCCGTGTATGGCATAAGCGTTATCCCATATTATTCTGAAATCGCGTGCCGCAGGCTGCAGTGCGGCAATTCTTCTGACCGTGTCGTCGCTGTATACTATTCCGCTCGGATTCGAATACTTGGGGACGCAGAACATTCCCTTTACGCTTTCGTCGGCAACATATTTTTCGACAAGCTCCATATCGGGGCCGTCCTCACCGAGAGGCACCGATATAAGCTCCATTCCGAAATACTCGGCTATGGCAAAATGCCTGTCGTAGCCCGGCGTAAGGCATATGAATTTTGTCTTGCCCTGAAGCAGCCATGGCTTACAGCCCGAAAAGCCGTGAGTCATTCCCTGTGAAATCACATCGAACATCATATTGAGGGAGGAGTTTCCGCCGACCATAACCTGTGTGGAGTCGACGCCCATTATCTCGGAAAAGAGCGCCCGCAGCTCAATAAGGCCGATAAGTCCGCCGTAGTTTCGGCAGTCTATTCCCGAAACATTGCGAAAATCTCCGTCGCTTTTGATCATATCAAAAAGGCAGTTGCTGACATCCATCTGATCGGGGCCCGGCTTTCCGCGCGACATATCAAGCGAAAGTCCTCTGCCCTTCCAGCCCTCGTAATCCGCCGCAACCGCCTCAAATTCCTTCATAAGCTCGGCACGGCTCATTTCATGATAGCTTTTCATACTGTCACCCTCAATAAATACATTTAATTTATTATATAACTCCGGCGGCCTCACTTCAAGCTTTTTTTAGTCCGCAGGGGCTTTCTCGCCTGCCGATGACGGCAGTTCGGCGGAGCGCCCGTGTATTTTTTCTTGACAGAAGCACTCGGAAATATTACAATAAATTAGTATTATTATATTCTGCCTCGGGCGCGGCTTGCTCGGGGAAGTGTTCTATGATACGCTCAAAAGGCGCAAGCGCGGCCTTTTTTAACGGCGGAGAGCATCCCGTTCCGCTGCAAAAAACAGCGCATTATCATAAAGGAGGTGCTTTATGCACACAAATCTGTTACTTTCAATATTCGGACTAAGCGGCGTTTCCGCTTACCTGATTGCGGCCGCAGCGCTTATTGCGGTTATCGCGATCGCCTTCGTTCTCGGAATCGCTTACCGCAAGGCAAAGGTTGAAAAGGCAATCGGCTCCGCAGAGGACGAGGCAAGACGAATAGTCAGTGAGGCCATGAAATCCGCCGAAACCAAAAAGCGTGAATCGGTGCTTGAGGCAAAGGATGAAATTCACCGCATTCGCACCGAGGCCGACCGTGAGCTTCGTGAAAGACGCAGCGAGGTACAGCGTCAGGAGCACAGGCTTCAGCAAAAGGAGGAAACCCTCGACAAGAAGCTTGACAACTACGAAATAAAGGAAGAAAAGTTTCTTAAGAAGGAAAAGGAGCTCGAGGCCAAGTTTGCCGAGGCCGAGCAGATCAAAAAGAGTCAGTTCGACATGCTCGAAAAGATTTCGGGTTTCTCCTCAGAGCAGGCCAAGGCTCATCTTCTCGATATACTCGACGGTGAGCTTCAGCATGAAAAGGCTGTGAAAATTCAGTCCTATGAGCTTCAAACCAAGGAGGATGCCGACAGGCTCGCGAGAAAGATAATCGCTCAGGCCATTCAGCGCTGTGCCGCCGACCACTCGGCAGACACCACCGTCTCGGTCGTTCCCCTGCCCAATGATGAAATGAAGGGTCGTATAATCGGCAGAGAGGGCAGAAACATCCGTGCTCTCGAGGTGGCAACCGGCGTTGATCTTATAATCGACGATACTCCCGAGGCTATCACGGTTTCCTGCTTTGACCCCGTAAGAAGGGAAATCGCTCGCCAGACCCTCGAAAGACTTGTGCTTGACGGAAGAATTCACCCCGCAAGAATCGAGGAGGCTGTCGCCAAGGCAACGGCCGAGGTTGAAAAGACCATTAAGCGCGAGGGCGAAAAGGCAATGCTCGACGCCGGCATTCACGGCATGAATCCCGAGCTTGTCAAGCTTCTCGGAAGACTTCACTACCGCACCAGCTTCGGACAGAATGTTCTCAATCATTCACTTGAGGTTTGCTATCTCTCAGGTCTTATGGCCTCCGAGCTCGGTGTGGATCCGACGCTCGCAAGGCGTGCAGGACTTCTCCACGACATAGGCAAGGCGCTCGACCACGAGCACGAGGGCTCACATATACAGCTCGGCGTTGAGGTGGCCAAGAAGTATAAGGAGAGCGAGGAGGTAATTCACGCCATCCACGCTCACCACGGTGATGTTGAGGCAAAGACTCTTATCGCCTGCATCGTACAGGCGGCCGATGCTATTTCGGCAGCCCGTCCCGGTGCCCGCAGAGAGAATGTCGAGAACTACATCAAGCGTCTTGAAAAGCTTGAGGA
>CAZDEI010000134.1:0-3726 GCA_964504325.1 uncultured Eubacteriales bacterium
GTCTCTCCCCTCGGTGCTTTCCTGGGGACTCACTCCGGCAATTCTTATAGGCACGGTATTTCTCGATTATATTATTCCGTATACTCTTATCGGTCTTTCGGGAGTCTTTAATAAATTCGGACTTTTCGGCCGGCTTACGGGAATCTCGCTCTCGCTCCTGCTTCGCTTTGCCTGTCACTTTACCTCGGGTATAATTCTGTGGACAAATATGGAGCAGTTTGCTCTTTTCGGCAGCAGCTATGTCGGAAGGCCCGTCCTCTATTCCCTTGTTTACAACGGCTCGTTTATGCTTCCGGAGCTTGTATTGACCCTCATCGGCTCAGTAATAATTCTGAAGATTCCCGCTGTTAAAAGAATAGTAATAGGTGATTAAAAGGAAAGGCTCCTGCGGAATTGCTTCCGTAGGAGCCTTATTTTTTAACCCTTTGAATGATTTTCGAAATATTCCTTTAGTATTTCAAGGCTTTTCTCACGCAGAACACCTGCGGTTACCTGCGGACTCCAAAAGGAATTTTCGAAAACAAGACTTGAGCAGGAGCAGCCCACATTTCCGAGTAGCTCCTCAAGCTCATTATTCGATGCGGCATATACAAGCCGACCGAGCTTGACCCAAACAAGCGCACCACTGCACATAAAGCAGGGCTCGCAGCTTGAATAAAGCGTGTACTCACTCAAATCGGTTATTGCTGTTTCGGCACAAAACTCGCGTATCAAGCCCGCTTCGCCGTGGTAGGTCGGGTCATGTCTGGTGTAGATCTTGTTTTCACTTGAATAAACAATTTCACCGTCCTTGACCAGCACTGCGCCGAAGGGCTCATTGCCGTGCTCTACGGCAGAGGCAGACAGCTCAATTGCCCTCCTCATAAAAAGCTCGTCCTTCATAAAATCCTTTTCCTTTCCGCAAATCAAGTCGAGTCCCAAAGGCATTCATAAATACATGCTAAGTATATCATTTGTTGTGCAGAAAAGCAACTGCTGCTATTGCAGGTCATTACCGACCCTCGCCTGCTCTCGGAATTCCGAGGCCGGGACCGATTGAAAGATATATCAGTACCGTAAATACAATTCCGAAACGCTTGCCGACAAGCTGTCCGAGCCTGTCAAGACCGTCAAAGCGAGCAACTACAACAACTCCGAGAACCGGCAGTATAACGGCTGTTATTATAAAGCCGAGCATTGCGGAAAAAGTAGAACTTCCGGCGCTCTGTCCAAAAAAAGGAGGGAAAATCAGATTACCTGCACCAAAAAACAGAGAAAACAGCATAAAGCTGATCAATACGGTATTTTTTGCATTCAATTTCATTAATTAATTCTCCTTACAAAAAAATAAAGACCCGCCTCAAGATAAGCTTGAGACGAGTCTTGAAATACAACACCTGCGGTACCACTCAAATTGCACAGTCAACAGAACTGTACCACCTTCAGGCTCTGACAAGCCCTATGCACTGACGCGGCAATCACGGAGTACCCTACTTGCAAAAAGTTTTTGAGTCACCCGGCTCGGAAGTGATGGGATTTTCCGCCGTAATTTATCGGGCTCACACCTTACCCCGACTCTCTGAAAATACCTTGCGGAATCCGTCTTCGTCATAGCCTTTAATATATTTTTTGATAATATAACATACCTGTCGGAAAAAGTCAACAGGTAAAGTACAATTAAAACATAAAATTAACAAAAGATGAGAATTGTCTAAACATGTGGATATTAAAATACAGACAGAATCAAAAAAAAGGAGCAACAAGTATGAAAAAAATTCACGACATAACCGAAAAAAGCGCGGCCGCGTTAGCCTACGCGTATAAGAAGCTCGAAAACGCCATTGTCGGCAGCTATAAAAGAATCGAAAAATCAGCTGTTACGGGCTACGGTAAAATTTCGGATAAATGCATTGAATTGCTGTTCACGGGAGAGGGCGAGACATTAGAGGAAGCCAAGCAGCGCCTTTCGACGGAAATTAATTAATAAAAGGTCAAAGACCGAGTGCCTAAGGCGACTCGGTCTTTTTTTACTCAGTTAGACTGATTTTTTTCCATTCTCTCGGGAGCGCTGATTTTAAGCATCGAAAGCACGGACTTAATTACTGCTGCCGTACAGCTGCAGAGTGCAAGCCTTGCAGAGGTCAGCTCGGCATCATCGGATATGACTCTCGATGCATTGTAGAACTTATGGAAAAGGGTTGCAGTATCATAGATGTATCTTGTCATTCGTGAGGGATCAAACTGAGCGGCGCTGAGCTTGAGCTCCTCGGGCAGAGCCGCCAAATGGGAAATCAGCTCTCTCTCCTCACTGCCGGTAAGGCGAAGAAGAGCCTTGCTGTCGGGGCAACCGCCGGCAATTCCCTGCTCGGCCGCCGAACGCATTATGCTGCAGATACGGGCGTGAGCGTACTGAACATAGTATACCGGATTCTGTGAGGACTGTGCCACGGCAAGATCAAGATCAAACTCAAGATGAGTGTTGGGCTCCTTTGAGATAAAGATATACCTTGCGGCATCAAGGGGGACCTCATCAAGAAGAGTTTTAAGAGTAATTGATTTTCCCGTACGCTTTGAAACTCTGACAACCTGTCCGTCGCTGACAAGGCGGACGAGCTGCATTAAAACTATATGTAGCTTGTCACCGTCGAGTCCGAGAGCATCAAGAGCGCCCTTAAGACGCGCAACATGACCGTGATGATCGGCGCCCCAAACATTGATAACCTTATCAAAGCCTCTGACACGGAATTTGTTCACATGATAGGCGATGTCGGCTGCGAAATAGGTGGGGATTCCGTTTGCTCTGATAAGAACCTCGTCCTTCTCACCGCCGTGCTCGGTAGCCTTGTACCAAAGAGCACCCTCCTTCTCATAGGTAAGACCCTTCTCGGTCATTTCGTTGATAACCGAGCTGAGCTCACCGTCATTATGAAGAAGAGATTCCTTGAACCATACATCATAATCAATGCCGTAGGACTCAAGGTCGGTCTTAAGACCGTCAATATTAAGAGGAAGAGCGTATTCAACAAGGGCCTTACGCCTTGCGGCCGAATCAGCCTCAAGGAAGGCATCGCCGTTTATGCGGCTGAATTCCTCGGCACGCGCAATAATATCGGCACCGAGATAGCCGTTTTCGGGGAAGGGTGTCCCAGGCTTATAAATTTGAAGATATCTCGCCTCAAGTGAATCTGCAAATTTTTCGATCTGATTTCCGGCATCGTTTATATAAAACTCACGGGTGACAGAGTAGCCGAGCTTTTCGAATACCGCGGCAAGACAGTCACCGAGCGCTCCGCCCCGTGCATTACCGATATGCATGGGACCGGTGGGATTGGCCGACACGAATTCAAGCATGATTTTTTCGCCCTTGCCGATATCAAGCGAGCCGTAGGATTCGCCGCTGTCACAGATTTCCTTTAGCACTGCGGCATAGTATGCGTCACCGAGTCGGAAATTCATAAAGCCGGGGCCTGCTATTTCGGGCTTTTCAACAAAGGTATCGCCGAGCTCAAGCTCCTTTAAAAGCGCAGCTGCGATCACCGCGGGGGCACGCTTAAAGGCTCTTGCCCAAACAAGAGCTGCATTTGCGGCAAGATCGCCGTGCTCGCGGTCTGCAGGAGTTTCTATTATAAAATCGGGAAGCTCGGCCTCGGGAAGCAGCCCCTCGGCCATCGCCTTTTCGGCGGCCTTTATTATGGCAGTCTTAAGACCGTTTTTTGTATTTTCGACAAGAGTTGACATTTTTATACC
>CAZDEI010000135.1:0-3721 GCA_964504325.1 uncultured Eubacteriales bacterium
ATCGGACATACTCCGCGGAAATTTCCCGACTCGAGGTCGGCCACCTCCCGCATCATCGCATATCTGCACTCGCGTGCCAAGTTATAATAACATAAAAGCAACACGAATGCAACACTTTTTTTACAAAAAATTCGCCGTTTTGAAAATATTTTTTCAGCCCCCGAAAAAGCGGTCTTCCCACTTGAAATTCATCGGAATTTTGCCGCTATACATATAGTATAAGAAATCGGCACTCTCCCGCAGCAGGGCAAGTGCCGATACGAATTTCCGTTTTACCGCGAGGCCGTCACCTTACGGCAGCCTTGAGCTCCTCGACCTTATCGGTCTGCTCCCACTTAACGCCGAGCTCCTCGCGTCCCATATGGCCGTAGGCCGAAAGAGCCGCATATATCGGACGACGAAGCTGAAGCTTATCTATTATCGCCGCAGGGCGCAGATCAAACGCTCTTGTTACGGCCTCGGTAAGCCTGTCGTCGGCCACCCTTCCCGTTCCGAAGGTGTCAACCATTACGCTTACGGGTCTTGCAACGCCTATTGCATAGGCAAGCTCGACCTCGCATCTGTCGGCAAGCCCAGCCGCTACGATATTTTTGGCCACATAGCGAGCTGCATAGGCGGCCGAGCGGTCAACCTTTGTCGGATCCTTTCCGCTGAAGGCTCCGCCGCCGTGTCTTGCGTAGCCGCCGTAGGTGTCGACGATTATCTTTCTGCCGGTCAGACCTGTGTCGCCCTGAGGGCCTCCGACAACAAATCTTCCCGTGGGGTTGATATATATCTTGGTGTTTTCGTCAAGCATATCCGCCGGCACCGTGGGTCTTATAACCTGCTCGAGGATATCGGCGCGAAGCTGCTCAAGTGATATTTCCTCGGAATGCTGAGAGGAAATTACAATTGCCTCGACTCTCAAGGGCTTTCCGTCCTCATATTCTATCGTAACCTGAGACTTTCCGTCGGGCCTGAGATAGGAAAGCTGTCCACTCTTTCTGACCTCTGTGAGCCTCTTTGAGAGCCTGTGTGCAAGGGATATGGGCATCGGCATAAGCTCGGGGGTCTCGTTGCAGGCATATCCGAACATCATGCCCTGATCTCCGGCACCGTTGAGGTTGTATACATCCTCCTCACCCGACTTGAGCTCCATTGAGCGGTCAACACCCATGGCAATGTCGGGAGACTGCTCGTCGATAGCCGTAAGCACGGCACAGGTGTTTCCGTCGAAGCCCGCATTGGGCTCGTTATAGCCGATATCACAGACCGCACGGCGAACGATCTTGGGTATATCCACATAGCATTCGGTGGATATTTCTCCCATCACCGTCACCGAGCCGGTGGTGCAAAAGGTCTCACAGGCAACCCTTGCGTTGGGATCCTTTTCGAGTATCGCATCGAGAACCGAATCCGATATCCTGTCGCAGATCTTATCGGGATGACCCTCGGTGACCGACTCGGATGTAAAAAGATATTTTGCCATTTTTGTTTCCTCCGTATTTTTCCGAAAAAATAACCCGTCCTTCGAAAAGACGAGCTATATCTCACCTCATCTTTCGGTTTTCACCGCCGGAATTAGCACCTTGCACAAACAGGTTGCCGGGCATCGCAGGGCCGGTCCCTCCGCCGCTCTTGATAAGGACATGTTAAGTTTTTCAAATATAAAAGCCTTAAGCTCCGAATGTAATCATACCACAATGCCGCGATTTGTCAAGACCTGTCGAAGCGGAATGCGTAATATCGGGAAAAATATCCTCTTTACTTCCCGTGAGCTTTGTGATAAACTGATATTTACGAACATTTGTTCTTTTTATGGAGGCGATCACAACGGAACGAACCGTGCTGCACTGCGATCTCAATAACTTTTTTGCCTCGGTGGCCTGTAAGGACGATCCGTCCCTTGCGGGCAAGGCAGTCGCCGTCGGCGGAAGCGAGGCCGACCGTCACGGAATAATACTTGCGAAAAACGAGCTTGCAAAGAGCTTCGGGGTAAAAACGGGAGAGGCTCTCCGTCAGGCAAGGGAAAAATGTCCCGAGCTTGTTATAGTTCCGCCCGATTTCGAAAGATACCTCTACCTTTCAAAGCAGGTGCGCGAAATTTATTCTCACTACACGGACATGATAGAGCCCTTCGGAATAGACGAATGCTGGCTTGATGTCAGCGGCAGCCGATCTCTGTTCGGAGAGGGCCCCGAAATAGCCGAGCAGCTCAGGCGCAGGATAAAAAACGAAATAGGACTGACAATATCGGTCGGTGTCAGCTTTTGTAAAATATTCGCAAAAATCGGCTCCGACCTGAAAAAGCCGGATGCCGTAACGGTTATCGAAAGAAAGAGCTTTAAGCAAATTGTTTGGCCGCTTCCGGCCGGAGCCATGATCGGTGTCGGTCCGTCGGCCTCCAAAAGGCTTTCCGAGATGGGAATATACACTCTCGGAGATCTCGCAGCAGCACCTGCCGAGGCGCTCAGTGCCCGACTCGGAAAAAACGGTTCACTCCTCAAGTCCTATGCCAACGGTGAGGACTCATCTCCCGTTGCCTTCGAATACCGAACCGAGGTGCCCAAGAGCATCGGCCGCTCGGTGACCTGCACACGCGATCTTTCCACCACCGAGGAGGTCTTTAATATTCTGCTCAGACTCAGTGAGGAGGTTGCCGTGTCTCTTCGCGCAAAGGGGCTTGCGGCGGCGGGAATTTCAATACACATGCGCACCTCGGAGCTCGAGATCTCTGAGCTGCAGACCGTCCTGCCCTTTCCCACCCAGCTTGCTTCCTCTCTCGCAAAAAACGGAATCGAGCTTTTCAAAAGGTCATACTCCTTTAAAAAGCCTCTGCGCTCTGTGGGAATAAGAGCCATTCGCCTTTGCGACAAAAGAGAATGCCGTCAGCTCAGCCTGCTTTACGACTTTGAAAAGGAACGGCGTGAGGAGCTGATAGAGGGCAGCATGGATAAAATCCGCGGAAAATACGGAAAGGACAGCATTTGCCGTGCCTGCACCCTGCTCCCCGCCACTCCCGAGACGCCCTTCAAGGCCTGCTTCAATCACTTCACGGAATAGCGGCTATGTAGCCTCCGTTCTTTGTCAAGCCGTCGGCACGACGGCTTGATTTATCTATATTTAATACAGCACCGCCGCCACTGCTCAGCGCAGGGCGGCGGTGCTGCATTATACCTTTTCGGAGCAAGCCGAACGGATCGCTATTTTCCCGAGGCCTCTATCAGCCCTTCATAGCGCTTTCGCGCAAGTGCCACAGCATCGTCCCAGGAGTAGTAGACATATCGGTAGGCGTTTTCTCCGAGCTCCTTCAAAAGCTCTCCGTTCCTGAGCACGGGAAACAGCTTTTTGGCACAGCTGTCGGCGCTTTCCCCGGCCGTTATGCAGGAGACCCCGTCTCGGTTACCCTCGGCGGCACAGCTTCCTTCTATTAAAAGAGACGGGCACTTGCAGGCCGCCGCCTCCTTGACAACGAGACCCGAGGTATCAAAGGTCGACGGAAAAAGAAACACATCGGCCATGCTGTAATATGCTCTGAGCAGCTCACGGTCATACACGGCACCGGTAAACACGCAAAGCTCGCCGACGCCCGACTGCCTTGCATAGCCCTCGATGGCAGCTCGGTCGACTCCGTCTCCGACAAATACGGCCTTAAAGGCAATATCCTCCCCCGAAAGCTTCTTTACGGTATCTATCATCAGCTTGGCGTTCTTGTGCCACATCATTCTGCCCACAAATAGAA
>CAZDEI010000136.1:0-3705 GCA_964504325.1 uncultured Eubacteriales bacterium
CTTGTAGAGATGGTAGAAGTCGTAGGACTGCATTATCATGTAATTGAATTCCAGGAAGGAAAGACCCTTTTCCATTCTCTGCTTGTAGCACTCGGCACGAAGCATGTTGTTGACCGAGAAGCAGGCACCGACCTCACGCAGGAGCTCGACATAATTAAGCTTTAAGAGCCATTCGGCGTTGTTGACCATCTGCGCCTTGCCCTCGCCGAATTCGATAAAGCGCTCCATCTGTCGCTTGAAGCACTCGGCATTGTGCTCAATGTCCTCAGCCGTGAGCATCTTACGCATATCGGTTCTTCCCGAGGGATCACCGATCATGGTCGTGCCTCCGCCGATAAGGGCAATGGGCTGATTTCCTGCCTCCTGAAGGCGCTTCATAAGGGTCAGTGCCATAAAATGGCCGGCGGTAAGGCTGTCGGCTGTGCAGTCAAAGCCGATGTAAAATCTGGCCTTTCCGCTGTTGACCATTTCTCTGATTTCTTCCTCGTTCGTTACCTGTGCGATGAGTCCGCGCGCACGAAGCTCTTCGTAGATTTTCATTTTATTCCGTCCTTCTATCTTGTTTTCTTCGGAAAATAAAAACGCCCCCGAAGACAGGCTGTGTCTTCAAGGGCGGAGCTACCCGCGTTACCACCTTGATTTGAGCGTGCCTCACGGCACTGCACCTCATAGGGTGAATTCACCCTTCCCTTTAACGGAGGAAGCCGTTGCCGCCTACTTAAGAAAACTCTGTTCGGGGCACCGCTCCGGGAGGTATTCACACCGATGAACTCCGCGCCTTTCACCGACCGGCTGCTCTCTGTGGGGTCGCTTCGATGCTACTGTTTCCCATCCTTGCGTTTTAACAGGGTTAATATTATCATCAATTTTGAAGTTTGTCAAGCCTTGCTGCAGGTCTCGGCTCGGCAGAGGCTTTCCGAGCGGTATTTCCCCGGTGTGACACCCGTAAGCTGCTTGAACTGCCTTATGAACTGATATTCACTTGAATAGCCCACCGCGGCGGCGACGCTTGAAACACTGCTTCCGTTCAAGAGCTCGACCTTTGCCACCTGAATTCTCGCGGCCGTAAGCTCGGATTTCGGTGATGTACCGAAAAGCCTGCGGTAAATTCTGTAAAAGTAGGCTGTGCTGACCGCGGCGCGCCGTGCCATTTCCTCAATTGCGGGAGGCTCGGTTATATCTGAAAGCATTGCGGCTCTGGCAGCAGCGACCGCCTGTGAAAGCTCTCTGCTGAGGCTGAGCTCTGAAACCTCTGCGGCGCGGGCGATTCTTATTATCAGCTCCTCAAGCTTAAGCTCCAAAAGGCGCGAGGAATGCCTTTCCGAAACCGTGAATTCCTCGCCGATCTCTTTAAAGGCCTCGGATATTCCGTGTCCGCGAATGCCGCTGTACAGTCTGTTTGCCGCAATACCGTATTTGTCAAGCAGGGCTCCAACCTCGCCCTCGGCATGCAGCCAATCGTGCCGAAGCTCGTGCCCTCTGCATATCCAATGCTGCGGAGTGCCCGGCGAGAACACAATAAAGCTTCCGGCCTCCGCTGTGCGGACTCTGCCCTCAAGCCTGATTTCGACCTCGCACAAAAACCTGACAAAGGTAAAATGCCTTGTTCCGTGCGGACGGTCGATGTAAAAGCCGTCGGGATGTCTCCAATCGCTTCTTCCGAGCGTCAGCTCAACCATACTCGGTCACCTCATTATAATTATACAGCTTTGTATACAAAAGCGCAATGTTTTATAGAAATATATATTGCTATTTATATGATGTCGGTTTACAATTTGTTTGTAAAAACACAATTCGAAAGGAGCAATATATATGAACACGGCAATCCGTCCTCCGAGACAGGAGCATCCGAGACCGGATTTTGAGAGAAGCGAGTGGCTTAATCTCAACGGCGAATGGCAGTTTGAAATCGACAACGGAATGAGCGGCGAGGAGAGAGGTCTTGTCGGCGCTGCCTCTCTTTCCGGCAAAATCACTGTTCCCTTCTGCCCCGAGAGCGCTCTTTCGGGCATCGCCAATACCGATTATATGAATTCCGTATGGTACAAGAGGAGCTTTACCGTTCCCTCGGCCTGGCAGGGCAAAAGGGTATTTATCCGCTTTGAGGCCTGCGATTACTATACAACCGTTTGGATAAACGGAGAAAGGGTGGGCACTCACAGGGGCGGCTATACTCCCTTCTCGTTTGATATAACCAAGTGGCTCTGCGAGGGTGAAAACACACTGACCGTTCGCGCTAATGACAATACGAGGGATTGGACAGCTCCCTCAGGAAAGCAGTCTGTCGGTTATGCCTCGGAGGGCTGCTTCTATACCCGTACCACCGGAATTTGGCAGACCGTTTGGCTTGAGGCCGTGGCCGAGGAGAGAATCAGCTCCTTCAGATTCGATTGCGATATCGAGGCTCCTGCCCTCTTTGTCAATGCGGCACTTTCCTCGGCCGCCTGCGGCTGCACCGTAAGGGCAGAGGTCCTTTATGACGGCAGAGCGGTCGGTGAGGCAAGCACGGTCGCCCACGGCAGCACCGCGCTGCTCCGAATCGAGCTTTCCGAAAAGCATCTCTGGGAGGTTGGCAAGGGTGAGCTTTACGATGTAGTCCTCACAGTGTGCGACGGTGAGCGTGAGCTCGACAGAGTGAAGAGCTACTTCGGCCTTCGCTCGGTTGTGCTTAAGGACGGAAAATTCCTTTTGAACGGCAAGCCCGTATTCCAGCGTCTCGTGCTCGATCAGGGCTTTTATCCCGACGGTATATATACCGCTCCCGACGATGAGGTACTTATGAAGGATATCGAATACTCGATGGCTCTCGGCTTCAACGGCGCGAGACTGCATGAAAAGGTCTTTGAGTCACGCTTCCTCTACCATTGCGATACCCACGGCTATATAGTCTGGGGCGAGTTCCCCGATTGGGGTACTAATCTGAACCACTCGGAGCCCGTAAGTGCAACACTCAGTCAGTTCCGTGAGTCGATGGAAAGAGATATAAACCATCCCGCGATAATCGGCTGGTGTCCGCTTAATGAGGTTTGGCCCAGTCGCTTCTACGACAAGGAAGCCATTAAGCGCATTGCCGAAAGCGTAAAGGCGTTTGACCCGTCGCGACTGCTTATCGATGTTTCGGGCGGCGTTCACTCGGATGCCGGCGATATTTGGGATGTTCATGAGTATACTCAGGAGCCCGAGGCGTTTAAGAAGCGCAATTTCGGCGAGCAGCCCGCCGAGCTCTTCCCCAATGATGAAAAATATGACGGCAGACCTCTTTTCTTAAGTGAATACGGCGGCATTGCCATGCCCGAGACCAAGGATGGCTGGGGCTACGGAAACGCTCCCGCAAGCGTTGAGGAGTTTTACAGCCGCTATGACGGACTGACCACCGCCATACTCGAGGACGACCGTTATATGGGCTTCTGCTATACTCAGCTTTACGATGTTGAGCAGGAAAAGAACGGCCTTATGACCTACGGCAGAGAATTCAAGGTGGATGTCGAGCGCATAAGAGCGGTCAATACCAAGCCTGCGGCAATTGAGAAATAATATATATTATGTACGCCCGATTGCGGGCACTTAACCGGTCTGAGAGCCTTCGTGAGCTACCTGCTTGCGGAGGCTTTTTTGCTGCTTTTTAATTGCTGAATTTGTCGTAAGGACACGAAAAACCCGAATTGCATTTGTAATAATTATTTTAAAATTAACAATAATTATTAC
>CAZDEI010000137.1:0-3603 GCA_964504325.1 uncultured Eubacteriales bacterium
CCGTTAATATGCTTTATTTCAGTGATTCCGCAGCGATCAAGGTCATCGTTTTTTCGCCAATACGACAAGGGAGAGAAATTGAAATCCTGACGGTAGCAATCAATTCCCAAAGCTTCAATAATGGTTGAAATCGCTTCAAAGCAGTAATTCCAGGCTTCGGGATTGCCTAAATTCAGCAGACGATTTTGACCGCAATCCGAATCGGAGGCCAAAAAATACTCCGGATGCTGTAAAGCAGTCGGCGTTGTATCGATCACCCGTTCAGGTTCAAACCATAAGAGTAATTTCATTCCGGCATCGTGACATGCCTTTGATACATCCTTAAGCGCATTCGGGTGTATCAGCGGACTGATTTGCCAATCACCCGTGTGTGATCCCCAATCTCCCTCAAATTCATCGGGAGTTGGCTTGGTGTCTTTTCCGTACCAGCCGGCATCCATCCATATATATTCAAAAGGCAGCCCGTTTTTCTTAATAGCTTCAATTCGCTCAAGCACGGACTCGGTCGTCATTCCGCCCCATATACCTGCACAAAGCGGGCCGTTTTTGTTTGTTGAATAATCTCCTACAGCGGAAAAGTGCTCTTTAACAAGCCTTCTCCATTTGTTATGAGCAGCCTCAGTGTCATCATAGGGCATAATAACGACCGATGAGGTTCTGAATTTTTCACCGGGCAT
Organism: uncultured Eubacteriales bacterium; assembly: GCA_964504325.1. Taxonomy (GTDB): domain Bacteria; phylum Bacillota; class Clostridia; order Oscillospirales; family Acutalibacteraceae; genus RGIG7384. The sequence goes on from CAZDEI010000137.1 coordinate 678, forward strand.
AAGCTTGAAATTTGTGTTCTCAATCCCGGATTTGATGCGAATACTGTCGTTGCCTCGTATAATTTGTGCATTCCATTGTCCTGTCCAGCCAATCGCCACGATATAGCCTTTTCCGTTTTTGGAAATGTTGAAAAAAGGTGCGTTCTGTTCACTGGAACGGCCGCCGGAGGCGGTATAGGCTTTCACTTGTCCCGGATATATATGATTTATTCTGTCATTACCTTCAATTCTATCTATATCGCAGTAAAACTCTTTTTTAGACCATGTTGAGCCGTTGGGTGCATATATTTTTGTGGCGGCTTCGGGCTCGGGGAAATACGCTTCCCACTTGCGGCTTTCTTCATGGGCTAATGGCAGAATACAGTCACAGTCATATAGCTCCGATACGATTCCGCTTGGCATATCCGAGCTGTTTTCAAAATAATTCACCCACTCGTAGGCACCGTATTTATCATATTTTTTCAAAATATTAGTAACCGTAATCTCGTTGGTAAACCTATATACCGTAGTAAGAGCATTGCCCTCCTTTGATACTTCGGTGTCAAAGTCTTTATCCCATATGTTTTCGCCGTTCAATTTGAATGAAAATCTTTTTCCGTTTTCAATGCTGTCCATAAAAATACCTCCGTCATTTTGATTTATTATAATACAAACATAACCGTTCCCGTAAAGCATAGCATCACGCTGATACAAAGCCTTCGCGAAATCCTTGCGCGAAACAGCAATATATCGATCAAGGCGGAAAAAAAGATACTACCGCCTGTAATGAAGGGATACAGAACGGTTGCCGGCAATGATTTTGCTCCGTAGAGCTGAAAAAAATAGGAGCAACCGCCGATGAGCGCCGATGCAACAATTACAAGCAAGGCTTTTGAAGGACCGGAATTTTCGTTGCGTTGACTATCCTGTCTGCTTCTGTTTTTAAGAACCATAAACAGGGCACCGGCGATAAGAAACTTGAATATTCCGCCGAGTATTATGAATTCAAGTGCGCTCACGCACCGATGTGCGGTCTCTATCTGATGCATTTTGGAGATAATGCTGACAAATCCGTTCAAAAGGAACACCGCTAAGCACATGCAAATAAGCTTGATATTTGTTTTTTTGCTGCTGTAATTCGAAAGAAAAACCCCGCTGATGATGATAACAAGGCCGATGGTTTTAACGATGCTGAGCGGTTCGTCCAAAAAGAGCACACCCCAGATGTAGGGCAATACCATTCCGCCCGTCATCAAAAACAGACTGTAAACCGACATGGAAGCCTGCTTTAAGATGCGAAAGCCTATCATATTGTAGCTCATCACTGCCGCACTCATAAGAATAGCCGCAAGCGCAGAATAAAGCGAAAAGGACAGCTTGAACCCGTTGACGGCGAAGAAAATAACCGACGTAACTGCTCCCGAGATCATATTGAAAAACAGAGATGCCTCCGGCGATGCTCCTCTCAGCTTTCGGTATATACTATTCATCGCAAAATCCGTTGCCAGCAGAAAGGCAGCCGATATCAGCATAAAATATTGCAACACATACCCTCCTAACAGCTTTTCTACAGTGTATCACGGAAAATAGTGTATTTATATTGGATTTTCACCATAAAATATAGTATAATCACCATGAACGATTTTCATATTACGAGGTGTTAGAATGCTTTCACAAAAAAACATCTTCAATGCAATACAGCCCTTTGAGGTCAGTGCGACGTATGTTGAGATGGATGCAAACTCAAGCAAAAATGTATTTGAATCGCATATTCACAATGAATGCGAGATCTATATAAATCTGAGCGGCGATGTGTCTTTCGCAGTGGAAAACAGTATTTATCCGATCTCTCCCGGCAGCATCATCATAACACGCCCTTTTGAATATCACCATTGCGTATATCACAGCAATAAGCTCCATAAGCATTTTTGCATCTTTTTCTCCGCTAATGGAAACGAGTATCTTTTTAACAAATTTTACAACAGAAAGGTCGGCGAGGGCAATCTGCTGATGCTTGAAAAGGAAAAAACGGAGGAGCTGATTTCTGCCTGCGAAAAGCTGACCTCAAAAAGTGGCTCGGAGCTTGAAAAATATATTAATTTTTTTAGGCTGATATTGCTGATCGATAATGCTACAGCAACCGAAAAACCGACATCCTGCTATCCGGATATTATAATAAATGCCATGTTATATATAAACAGCAATCTTCCGTATTCGATAAGCGTCGGTGAAATATCGAAGAAGGTGAATGTAAGCGTAAATACATTGGAAAGATATTTTATGCAATATCTCAATGTATCTCCGACAGCGTATATCCAGAAAAGGAGACTCTCAAATGCAGCAAAGCTTTTATCCGAGGGGTACAGTGTAACCGAAGCGTCGGAAAAAAGCGGCTTCCCGAGCTGCTCCGCATTTATAAGCCTGTTTCGTAAGGCATACGGTCAAACACCGCATACCTATAAAAAGGCCGTTAAAAAGATTTGAAAATACATATCCGGCTTGTCGGAGCGTGGAAGCAATATAAAAAGGCAGACTCAGCAATAATAAATCGATAAAGCTGCCCGAATAAGCTGTTTCGGCGGCTCGGATGCCTTACGGCATGGTGAGGCTTTGTGCTGACGCACAAAGTTAAGTCAAGTGTGTCACCCGTTTTCGCGGAAGCTTCACGATGTGCACATCACTTCACGCAACGAAGGTGTGCTTATCGTGCCGAAAGGCACACTTAACAGAAAAAGACCCGATGCAGAGCATCGGGTCTTTTTCTGGTGGGAGAGGATGGATTCGGACCATCGAAGCTGAAAAGCAACAGATTTACAGTCTGCCCCCTTTGGCCACTCGGGAACTCTCCCATATTAAGCTTGGCTCTGAGCATCCGAGGCGACGACTCAAGTGATGGAGCTGGTGGACGGACTTGAACCCCCGACCTGCTGATTACAAATCAGCTGCT
>CAZDEI010000138.1:0-3589 GCA_964504325.1 uncultured Eubacteriales bacterium
GGCTGCCGAGGAGCTCGGCTGTCCTATCGGTAATTACTCGACCCTTGAGCTTGAGGGCGGACTCGGTGCCGCTACTTACGGCAGGCTCACCGAAATGCTTTTGGCGGAGCTGAGGCGCTTTATTCCCGAAATCGGCGGCACGGTTCTTGTGGCGGGGCTCGGAAACCGCTCGGTCACACCCGACTCTCTCGGACCACGTGTTGCGGCGGGAGTGATGGCAACAAGGCATATCTCCGAGGAGCTTAAAGAAAAAATCGGTCTACCGAGGCTTAACAGTGTTGCGGTAATAGCACCGGGGGTTCTCGGTCAGACGGGAATAGAAACCGCCGAAACCGTGTGCTTCGCGGCCAAGGCAGTCAAGGCGGCAGCGGTGATAACTGTGGATGCGCTGACGGCACGCTCTCCGGACAGGCTTTGCAGCACCCTGCAGATAACCGACGCGGGAGTCTCGCCCGGCTCCGGAGTGGGCAACAGGCGAGCGGAAATCAGTGCTGCCACCCTCGGAATTCCCGTGATATCTCTCGGAGTGCCCACCGTCGTAAATGCCGAGGCACTTTTCGCACCCGAAAGAAACGGACTTTCGGATATGCTTGTAACTCCCAAGGATATCGATTCCTTGACCGATGCCGCCGCCGAAATAATTTCCGATGCCCTGAATCGCCTGCTGCAGCCCTCTTTCGAGCCTGAGCTCTCGGGAGTGCTCGGACTGTGAAGGCTGTTCGAGCCTTTTTGAAGGGCTTCGTTATCACTGCTCTGCTAATATCGGCTGTGCTTGCCGTCGCCCTGTCGTTTTGTGTGATCGCCGATTGCGCAGCGGCTGCAGAGGGCAGAGAGGAGCGTATTATTGCACTTCAGGAGGGAAATATATCCTTTTTCGGAGGACGGATAGGCAGCGAGCTCGGCGACCGAATTCGAGCCTGCTCACGATTTTTCGACAGCCTCCTCCATGCCTGCATTTGTCTGCCCGAGCGCCTGTCGAGGACTTTTTTTCTTCTGCTGCGGCTGCCAGAGCTATTATTGAAGCTTTTTTCGGGATAACCGCTGTACTTGCCGTGAAATATGTGGTATTATAAACATAAAAAGAAAGCAGGTGCTGTTATGAAAATATGTGTTTACGGTGCGGCAAGCGATGATATCGCGCGCGTCTTTATCGATGAGGGTGAAAGGCTCGGTGCGCTCATTGCCGAGCGCGGACATGAGCTTGTCTACGGCGGAGGCGCTACAGGAATGATGGGCGCCGTGTCGAGAGGTGTAAAGTCGGCAGGCGGGCGAGTCACGGGCATTGCTCCCGAGTACTTCAATGAGCCGGGGGTACTTTTCGAGGGCTGCGATGAAATGATATATACCGATACCATGCGCGAGCGCAAGCAGCTTATGGAGGACAGATCGAATGCCTTTATAATGACCCCGGGCGGAATCGGAACCTATGAGGAATTCTTCGAAACGCTTACTCTTGCGGCAATCGGAAGACACAAAAAGCCCATTGCCATACTTAATGTCGCAGGATATTTCAATTGGGTCGACGAGCTGATTGACAGCACCGTGAAGCAGGGCTTTGCCGCAAAGGATATTTACGGCTGCTTTAACACCTTTGCCGATCCGGTCGAGCTGCTTGACTATCTCGAAAGAGGGCAGGCTCCGTCGGGCGCGGAATAGGACATTATTTTGCAAATATCACAAAAACGGAAAAGCGGAGAGGAGCAAATCAAGTCTTCTCCGCTTTTCCGTTATATTATATGTAAGTTCTTTCGTTTGTCGACCGCTTTTTCACGAGAGCTGTCCCGAAAATCACTTGCTGTTCACATGCCTCCTCAGCAGCACAAACGCGCCGAGCAGCAGCAGGGTGAAGCCGAGGACAATGATATACATGCCCGTTTGACTTACCTGTCGATCGAATAAATACCAATCACAGTCGAGTGTTTTCCGTATCTCGGACATTATACTGTCGGGTACGCCCTGATCCTTGAGGGCAGACAGTGCTCCTCTCATGGAATGGTTGCGTATGAGCGAGGTTGCATATGTTCCGGGCAGCAGGGAAAAGATCCCTTGAAGCGTTTTACCGAAGGAGGATATCGGCATGTATGCTCCGCAAATAAAGCCGTAGCCCGAGCTGACGATGGTTCCGACCGCCGAAATGTGTCCCTGAGTCGAAAGGAAAGTATTAATCAGCGAGGAAAGGGCGTTGCCGAAAAGCACTGCGAGCAGAACATCGAGCAGCAGAAGCAGCACGTCGGCAAGCGACATATACCAGCCGACTGCCGCGACATATAAGAGACAGACAGCCGACGCGCTCAGGCAGATGAGCATTGTCGATATGAGATTGGCTGCATAATAGCCTACCGAAAGTGCAAGTGAGCTTACAGGGGAAACAAGAAAATCACGCAGTGTGCCGTTAGCTTTGTCCTGCACCGAAAGGAAATTCGAGCAAAAGGCCACCGTGACAGCCGAAACCGCAAGTATGGAGGACATAAGCTGCCCTGCGACTATTCCGTCTATAATGCTGTCGGAAGTACTTATGAAATCGGGCAGGCTTTCACGAAAGCTGTCGCGGTAAACCTCGCCCAGAAAGGTGACATACAGCACAAGCAATATTGCGGGAGTGATAAGCGAGGTAAAAAACATTCCCTTATCCTTGAAAAACAGCTTAACATTTCTTTTGACAAGGCTCGGTACCGCAGTCATTTGTCATTCCCTCCCGAAAGTCTTTTTCCGGTCGCCGCAAGGAAAACATCGTCCATCTTTCCCTTAATTATCTCGTAGTCCCTGAATATATCGGGATGGCGCAGAATAAGCTCGGTGACGAAGTGGGTATCGGGTACAGTCACCGAGTAGCCGTCTCTCGTCCTTTCGTATTTCGTTCCGAGCAGGGCTGCCTCGCTCTCGGTGATGCCGTAAAGAAGGAGCCGGTCGCCCGAATAGGCGTTTTTGAGCTCCAAGGGTGTTCCCTCGGCTGCCCTTTTACCGCCGTCGATTATAAGCACATGGTCGGCATCCGCCGCCTCCTCCATGTAATGCGTTGTGAGAAGCACCGTAGCTCCGTTGCTCCTTTGAAGCTCGGATACGGCAGCCCAAAGTGTTTTTCTTGTTTGCGGATCAAGTCCCGTGGTCGGCTCATCCAAAATAAGCAGACGTGGAGAATTAATGAGCGCACGGGCTATGTCGAGCTTTCTTCTCTGACCGCCCGAAAGCCTGCCCACCGTTCGCTTCAGGAGCTCCTCAAGGCCGAGCATGCCGTCGAGCTCCGAGAGCCTTCGCCTGAATTCACTGCCGCGTATTCCGTAAAGAGCGGCACGGCTTTCCAGATTGTCATAGACCGAAAGCGCACGGTCGAGAACCGAGCCCTGAAAAACGACACCTATCTCGCGCTTTACCGCTTCGGACTCTTTTTCAGCTGACCGCAGAGCATGTTAATCGTGGTGGATTTACCCGCCCCGTTCACGCCCAAAAAGGCAAACAGCTCGCCCTCTGCGACCTCAAAGCTCAAGTCGTTGACGGCTTTTATATCACCGAAGCTTTTAAGACCCTCCGTTTTAATAGCGGCACTCATGCTTTACCTACCTAAAATCAAGCTGTCTTTCCGGTCTGTGCT
>CAZDEI010000139.1:0-3504 GCA_964504325.1 uncultured Eubacteriales bacterium
CCTTAGAGCCGATTGTGTTTGTTTCACGGTTCATTTCCTGAACAAGGAAGTCGAGCCTTCTGCCGACCTCTCCGTCACCCGCGAGCATGTCCTTTAGCTGTGCCACATGGCTGCGCAGACGGACGGTTTCTTCTGCTACGGCAACCTTATCGGCATACACCGCAGCCTCGGTAACGATTCGCTGCTCATCAGGCTCGTGACCGTCAAGCAGCTCCCTTATACGGGCGGTAAGCCTTTCGCGGTACTCGTTCACCGTATCGGGTGAGCGCTTTTCTATAAGCTCCACCGCAGCGAGCAGCGTGTCTGCCCTTGAGGAAATATCAAGCGCGAGCTTTTCGCCCTCAGCGGCACGCATTTCAACAAGTGCCTCGGCCGCCCCCGAGACCGCCTCAATAACCGCCTCGGTCAAAAGCTTCTCATCAAGCTCGGCCTTTTTAACGGTGAATATTTCGGGATTGGAGGCCACTGCCGAAACCGTCAAATCGTTTTTTAGCTTGAATTCCCTTGCAAGCTCGCGAAGGGCTGTTATGTAGGCCGCCGCATATTCGCGGTCAAGCGTCACCGAGGAGGCTCCTGCCGAATCGGCCGTTACGGTAAGGCTTAAATCAACCTTTCCCCTGACCATATAGCCGCGAAGGGTCTTTTTTACCGTATCCTCGAGAAATTGACAGCTACGCGGACAGCGCATGGAAAATTCAAAAAATCTGTGATTGACCGATCTTACCTCGGCGAGCACCGTAATTCCGTTTTTGGTGTTCTCGGCTCTGCCGAAGCCGGTCATGCTTTTGACCATAGCGATCCACTCCATTCCGCACACGGCAGTGCCGTGCCGACATAAGTATTCAATATATTTTACCAAATATCGACGACCAATGTCAACACCCTGAGCGGTTTTTTTGAGGCAGCTCCGCTCGGATCGCAGAGAGCTCCTTAAGCAAGGCACAAAAGAGCCGCAGCAGCCGCCGCGATAAGCACCGCGAGAGCCGCAAGGCAAAGCCCGATTTTCCGTTTCCCGGCTCTCGGCCGCTCGGCTGTGGCCGCAGCTCCCGACAGCGGCAGCAGGTCGACTCCCTCGGCATACTCGTTAGCCGCCCGCTCAAGCTCCTCCGCTCTGCGCCGCTCGGCCTCCGGACGGACAAACAGTATTGCTTTGTAAAAGCATTTGTTTTCAAGCTCGTTTACCTCTATTATTTTTTTGTTGACTCCCTTAAGCATTGCGGCTCCTCCTTTTTTTCTTTTGTATATTTTTACCGCCTGTCGGACGACTTATTCGGAAAATCCGAGGAAGCACAATGAATTTACATAATATCTGTGCAAAACCCTGTTTAAAACTCTTAAAACGCCCGATTTCCGTGGATGGATTTTTGAACAGCCGACATAATTTTGTTGTTATGTAATCCTTATCACTGCTTACAAACGATAATTGCTTTTGTCGACCGAAAATGCTATAATCGTTTTACAAGGCACAAGGGGGGTACGGCCGATGGCAGCAACGGTTACGGAAGTAAACGGCAGCACGATTATCACGGGTGAGCCCTATTTTGAGCTTGCCGACACTCTCGACTGCGGTCAGGCCTTTCGGTGGTCGCAAAACGAGGACGGAAGCTGGAGCGGAATCGCAGGCGGCAGATATCTTCGCCTTCGCAAAAGCGGCGATTCGCTGATTTTAGACAACACACCCCTTTCCGAGTATGAGAACTTTTGGAAGACATATTTCGACATGGACAGGGATTACGGAGAGGTAATAACGGGAATTTCCTCCGACCCGCTGCTGAAAAGGATAGCCGAGGCCGGCAAGGGCATCCGTATCCTGCGGCAGGAGTCGTGGGAGGCGCTCTGCTCCTTTATCATATCCCAAAACAACAACATTCCGCGAATAAAGGGCATTATAGCACGGCTTTGCGAAGGCTACGGCGAGAGCTGTGAGGGCGGCTTCGGCTTTCCCTCCGCAGAAAGCATTGCCGCACTCTCTCCCGAGGAGCTTGCTCCGCTGCGTTGCGGCTTCAGGGCACGGTATATAATAGATGCCGCCGAGAGAACCGCCTCAGGCAGCTATGATACCGAGCTTCTTCTGAACGGTGATATTGACTCGGCAAGAGCCGAGCTCGAAAAAACACTCGGTGTGGGTCCAAAGGTCGCCGACTGCACGCTTTTATTCGGCTACGGCCGCATCGATGCCTTTCCGCGTGATGTTTGGATAAAGCGGGCCATGTCAACGCTTTTCGACGGTAAGCTTCCCGAGGTCGCGCTTCCCTACGCGGGAATAGTTCAGCAATATCTGTTCCAATTTGCGAGAACGGGCGGTCTGGAGCTTTAGTTCTAAACTCCTTTAACAGGTCATAGGCTTTATTATGACCTGAGTAAAGGAGTTCTTTTTATGGAGATAAAAACCGAATCATGCTCTCTCGGCAGACGCCGTGAGCTGTTTTGCCGTTCCTTCGAGCAGGCAATAGACACCGAGGCAGAGCTGCCCGAGACCCTCCCCGAGGCAGCAAGGCTGTTGAAATGCTCGCTCAAGCCCGTGCTTATCGGAAAGACATTAAGCGGGAAGAGCCTTACGGTGGACGGAGAGGCACGGATAAGCTGTATCTACGCCGACGGTGACGGATGTATAAATTCACACGAGCATACCGTTACCTTCAAAAAAACGGTCGAGCTTTCGGAGGAGGCCGACGAGCTGCGAGTTTCATTAAAGGCGGCACATCTCAACTACAGACCCTCGGGACCGCGCAGAATAGATATCCACGGTGCCGTAAGCATATCGGTAACGGCCCTTGAAAACGAATCTGTCGAACTTCTCGGCTCGGCCGAGGGCATGGGGCTTGAGACCAAAAGCGAAACGATCGACTGCTCGGTGCTTGAGGCAAAGCTCGAAAAAAGCATTATCATTGAGGAGGAGCTTACCGTGTCCTCCGAAAAGAGCGGAATAGGAAGAATAATCACGAGCAGCTTAACGGCCGAGTGCGAGGAATGCCGCAGAATCGCCGATAAGCTGATGCTTAAGGGCCTTCTGATGCTTCATATGACCTATATTCCCGAGGACTCCCGCCGCTGCCGCTGCTTTGAGGCAAGGGTGCCCTTTTCACAGCTGCTTGAGCTCGGGTCGACAGAGGAGGACGGCTGCTGTATTACCGAGGTACGGGTAGCCTCCTACGAGCTGTCCGCAAAGCGCTCCTCCGACGGCTCCGCCGTGATACTTCTCGAGGCAAAGCTTGCAGCCCGTGCGGAGCTGTATATCCAAAGACTGGCAGATATTATAGTCGACGCGTATTCGACCGAATACGAGGCCGAGGCCACCTCAGGAACTGCTTACTGTGAAAGGCTCATAAAGCAAATAAACGAGAGCTACATCTGCAAAAAGTGTCTTGAATTCTCTACGGGAAGCCTTGAAAGCATTGTCGATATCAAAAGCGAAATTACATCCTCATCGGTCACAGGGACAGAAAACGGAATAGCCGTAGGCGGCACAGTCACGGTCGCCGTGCTCGGCTTTGATTCAGAGGG
>CAZDEI010000140.1:0-3459 GCA_964504325.1 uncultured Eubacteriales bacterium
GTGATATGTCCTCTGATCGAATCGGTCGGATAAAGCTTGTCAAGCAGCTGCACGAGAGTGGATTTTCCGCTGCCCGTGCCTCCGAGTATTCCGAGTGTGGTTCCGCCCTTTACGGTGAAGCTGACATCCGTGAGAACATCGTTCACACCGTCGTAGGAGAAGCCCACACCGTCAAACACAATATCTCCGCCGAGCTCCGGTGTGGAGAGCCCCAGAGGGTCGACCTCCTGCTCGGCATCCATAATATATTTGATTCTGCCGACCGAAACACCGGCCTTGCTGAGCTCGGAGATCATTCTGCCGAGCATACGCACAGGACCCATAAGCAGTACATTATACGAAAAGAAGGCGACATATTCACCGGCAGTCATGCTGCCGTTCACACAGAAAAGTGCGCCGAATATAACGACAATAAGAGCCTGAAGATTAATCAATATATCTCCGACACTCCAATAGCGCGCCATAATGCTTGAAAGCTTTATCCAAAGTCCGGTATAAAATTTATTGAAGCTGTCAAAGCGATCACGCTCATAGCGCTCCTTGCCGAAGGCGCGGACAACCCTGACTCCGGTAAGATTTTCCTGAACCATTGCAGAAAGCTTTCCCTCAGCCTCATCGCAGCTTCTGAAGCTCTTTCCTATTTTGGAATGAAACCTAAAGGAATAAAAGGCGATAAAGGGCACGGGAAGTGCCGCTATTGCCGTAAGCAGAGGATTCATGGAAAGCATGAAGACGGTGGACAGCACAAGCAGCAGCACAATTCTGAATATAGAGGTAAGCTGATTTGAAATAAAGCCTCTCATAACATCTATATCCGAGGTGCAGCGCTGTATCATATCACCCGTATGGTTGGACTGATACCATGAAAAGGGCAGTCGCATTATGTGCGAAAACAGCTCGTCTCTCGCATTCTTCACAAGGCGCTCGCCTCCGCGGGCATTGCTGACCCTGTAAATGTACTGAGCGGCAACCTTGACAAGAGAGACGATAACAACAGCCAAGGCCATGATCCAAAGCCGCTCCTTCAAATACGCAAAGCCGCCGACAGCCTCAATCATGCTCATGATTGGTGCGGGAAGCTCTGCGGGAGAGCCGGCTATGACATTGTCAATGGCAATTCTGATTATTTGCGGTATCAGCATATCCGTAAGAGCAGAGGCCGCGGTCGCGGCAATGCAAACCGCAAACATGAAGCGACAGCCCTTAAGAAAACGCCATACCAGCGCTGCGGAGGAGCCTCCGCTTTTATTTTTTTTCATATATTTTAACCTCATGGCGATCATTAGATCGCACTGCAGCACAATTTGCCGAAATCGGCAAATTCAGTTTCGAGCCTTACCGTAATTTCAAAAAAACACAGTGATTGAAATAGCGGTAAAAAAATGATATATTAATGTAAAGGTGGGTGAAAGCATGTCAAACGAAAACAAAAAAAGCAAAGCGAGCTCCGACTCATCGAAGACCAGAAGGGGTCGCTTTAAAAGCTTTATAACAAATCCCGGTACCATTGCCGCAGCAGTCGCCGCAGCCGAAATAATCGGTGCCGCCTCGGCCGTGAAAATTTACGGTCAGGTCTTTAAGCGCTATGAGCGCCCCGATTACTCGGTCACTCCGGGTCTTGTCAACTACAGAGAAATTTCTGACATACTTCCCCGCGAGGAGCTTCCCTTCTATTCCGGCGATACACGGCTCAGCGGGTATTACTATCCCGCCGCCGGCTCAAAGGGTCTTGTGGTATTCGCTCACGGTCTGCACGCGGGAGCAGACGATTATCTGTCGATATATATGCTTTTGAATTCGGCGGGCTATTCGGTATTCAGCTTTGATTGCAAGGGCACCTACAGCTCCGACGGAGACACGACCGTCGGCCTGTGTGAGGCTCTTGTCGACCTTGATGCCGCACTTGATTTTGTCAATTCGAGACAGCTTTTCGGCAACCGAAGGCTTATGCTGCTCGGTCACTCCTGCGGCGGATACGCGGTAACGGCGGTACTTAAAAGCCACCCCGAGGTCGCAGCCGCCGCGGCAATCGCTCCCCTGAACGATGCCTGCGGCATGATACTTCAAAAGGGTGAATTTTTCGCAGGAGAGGCAGCTGTCAATAACCTGCCGGCCAAATATCTCGAGGCTCATCAAAAGCAGCTTTTCGGAAAATACTCCGAAATGACTGCCGTGGACGGTATTAATTCCACCGACATCCCCGTGCTTATAGCACACGGAAAATCCGACCGTGTGGTCGGCTTCGGCGAGCCCACCTCGGTCATATCCCACCGCAGCGAGCTTAGAAAAAGCAATGTCTTCTACTACATAGGTACGGGAGGCTGCGGCGGTCACACCGATATTCTCTACTCCGAGGCGGCAAACAAATACCGCAAGGCAGTAGACGGAGCCTTAAAAAGTATAAAAAACGACGACGAAGCACCTCCCACGATGCTTGCCGATTACTGTACCACGGTGAACGATCACCTTTACAGCGAGGTGAATCCCGAGCTTTTCAGAGCAACCGTAGGGCTGTTTGATTCGGTCTCGGGAGAGAGGTGACAATTTGATTTGCCACGGTGCCGAGAGCTGCTCGGCGCCCTGCTTATCAGGCTTAGAGAGCCGCCTTAATTGCGGCAAGAAGCTCGGAGTATTCCTCGAAGGCAGAAAGCTCGGGATGCTCCGACTTGATTTTTTCGGTGCTCTTGAAGAGAAAGCCGGCCTTACTTGCGGATATCATTCCGAGGTCATTATAGCTGTCGCCCGAAGCAATCGTATCATAGCCGATAGACTGCAGCGCACGGACGGTTGTGAGCTTTGACTGACTGCAGCGCATTTTGTAGCCGACTATCTCACCGCTGTCGGCAATTTCAAGTGTATTGCAGAATATAGTCGGCCGGCCGAGCTTTTCCATAAGCGGTGCGGCAAACTGCTCAAAGGTATCACTGAGAATTATAACCTGAGTCAGTGAGCGAAGCTCATCCAAAAACTCCTTGGCACCCTGCATGGGCTCGATTTTCGCTATTGTGGCTTTAATCTCGTTTATACCGAGACCGTGCTCCTTAAGCACCGATATACGGTAGCGCATAAGCTTATCGTAATCGGGCTCGTCACGGGTGGTCAGCTTGAGCTCGGGAATGCCTGCCTCCTCGGCAAAGGCTATCCAAATTTCGGGGACCAATACGCCCTCCATATCAAGACATACAACATTCATTGCGATCTTCCTCCTACTGCACCCCGACGGAAAAGTCAGACACGGAAACCGTTCCGCTTCGGCTGTTATTTGTATTAAATTATTATAACAGACGGATATTGCCTTTTCAATAAAAATAATCTCTTTATTGACGGGAGGAGCTTTTTCTCTTGATTTATCGCCCGAAACATGGTAACATTACCTTTGTACCGCACCAAAATCGGTGCTTTCAATCCGCCCGTAGCGAAGCTGGATATCGCAGCAGATTCCGATTCTGAAGGCCGGGG
>CAZDEI010000141.1:0-3445 GCA_964504325.1 uncultured Eubacteriales bacterium
AAATTTCGGTATACTATGGGAAAATTCAGCGGAATACTTTTTTCAGCGATCTTGACGGAACACTTTTAAACAGTGACGGCGTGCCCTCAGAGGAAAACCTTCGGGAAATCGAATTCTTTAAGCGCGAGGGTGGCCTGTTTACCTTTGTAACGGGAAGAATGCATTTCTTTGCCGAGAATATTTACAGAGCCGTCCGTCCCAATGCACCGATCGACTGCATTAACGGTGGCGGACTCTACGATTTCAAGGTCGACAAATTTATTTGGAGACAGCCGATATGGTCGAATACAGAGAGAGAACTGCTCTGCCGAATCTCGTCTGCGACCACAGAGCTGTTACAGAGCCTATTTCAAAAAAATGTTTTCGGTGTGGAAACCGAGCGAGAAATAGCCGAGGTCGAGGAGGAGCTCTGAAATTATCCGCTTGCATATAACAGCTTTGTTCGTTCGAAAAAGGCTATTTTGAAATTTTTCCAAAGGGCATTTCAAATGGCACTGCCGTTGCCGAGCTTGCAAGGCATTTGAAGTTGGATATCGGTAAAACAGTTGCGATCGGTGATTATGATAACGATATTCCCATGCTTAAAGCAGCAGGTTTCGGAATCGCGGTTGCGAATGCCTCGGCAGCCGCTCGCGGTGCCGCGAATTTTACAACTGCTTCGAATGATGAAAACGCAGTAGCACACGTCATTTACAGGCTCGCAGACGGAACGGTCCGCTTGCAGGCGTAATCAATAAACAGCTTCGGAGGGTATAATGAAGACAAAGCTTGAAAAAAAATACGGTCTTTTCACGGCAATTTGCCTTGTTGTGGGCATAGTTATCGGCTCTGGAGTCTTTTTTAAGGCTCAGACTATTCTTGAAAAGACTGAGGGCAATATGCCTCTCGGTATAATTGCCTGGATCATCGGCGGAATGATTATGATCTTTTGCGTGCTCGCCTTTTCCTTTATGGCACAAAAGCACGAGCGAATGAACGGCGTTGTCGATTATGCTGAGGCAATGGTTGGCGAGACCTACGGCTTCATGATGGGCTGGTTCACGACAACCATTTACTATCCTGCCATGACCTCGGTGCTTGCATGGCTTTCGGCAAGGTACACCCTTGTTTTCATAACCTCATGCTGGCCCGATTTTCCGATGACGGTTCCCGTTTCGGAGGGCGGCTGTATTATGGGGCCCGAGTGTCTTGCGCTTATGCTGCTTTATCTTTGCTGCTCATATGCAATGAACACGCTTTCTCCCAAGCTTGCGGGATATTTTCAGACCTCTACCACTGTTATAAAGCTGATTCCGCTCCTTCTTATGGCGGTTGTCGGAGTTATAGCGGGTATTTTCAGTCCCGAGCATATGCTTGTAAACAACTTCAAAACCGCAGAGCTTACCGCAGGCGGAGATACGCTCAAGCTTCTGCTTGCTTCCGTTTGCTCGACTGCCTTTGCTTATGAGGGCTGGATAATAGCGACATCCATAAACGCGGAGCTTAAGGATGCCAAGAAAAATCTGCCCAAGGCGCTTGTTGCAGGCGGAATAATCATAATGGCCATCTACATACTTTATTATATCGGCGTAGCGGGCGGCGCATCGGTTGAGGATCTTATAAACGACGGCGCGACTAAGGCCTTTACGAATATATTCGGCGGTCTTTTCGGCAATATACTGAATCTGCTTATTGCCATTTCCTGCCTCGGAACTCTTAACGGGCTTATGTTTGCCACAAGCCGCGGTATGTTTTCGATTGCCGTACGCGGCAAGGGTCCCAGGCCCGAAATGTTTTCTCAGATTGACGGCTCGACCAACATGCCCAACAATTCGGCGGTTTTCGGTCTGCTGCTCACGGCGGCATGGGGCGCATATTTCTATTTCGGCTGCATAGCCGGCACCTTTGGAAGCAAATATGTTTTCGATTCCTCTGAGCTTCCGATAATTACGATTTACGCGCTTTATATTCCGGTATTCATAAATTGGATGCGAAAGAGCAAGACAGAAAATGTCATTAAACGCTTTATTATTCCCGCGCTCGCTCTTTGCGGCTCTCTCTTTATGATTTACGCCTGTATTGTCGGCCACGGTATGGGAAATGTATGGTATTTGATTGCTTTTGCGGTTATCATGGCCATCGGCTTTGTTTTCCGCGGCAAGCCTGCCGCAAAATAAAAGGCGGGGAATGGCTCGCTGTTATATAAAAGAAACGGAGAAAAAAAGTGAAAAGATCGGGAATATCCGTATCTGTGATAAAACGGCTTCCGCGATATTATCGCTTTCTCGGCGATCTTAAGGCTAAGGGAATCGAATGCGTTTCCTCAAGTGAGCTCGCGAGACGAATGGGCGTGACTGCAAGCCAAATAAGGCAGGATCTCAACTGCTTCGGTGGCTTCGGTCAGCAGGGATACGGCTATAATATCGCTCAGCTTTATGAAAAAATAGGCGAAATACTATGCTTTTATGAGCCCAAGAAGACGATTTTGGTAGGTGCCGGCAATCTCGGCAGGGCGCTTGCCGCTCATATGGACTTCAAGGGCAAGGGCTATCAGCTTATAGGTGCCTTTGATAAAAAGCCCTCACTTATCGGACAGATGGTGTCGGGAATACCCATACGAGATGTGTCGGGGCTTGACGAATTTTGTCGGGAAAACTCTCCCGATGTCGCAATACTTTGCATACCGCGCGATCAGACACACGATGTTGCCCGTCAGCTCGTTTCACTCGGTATTAAGGGCTTTTGGAATTTTACACATTACGATCTTTCGGTTGAGCATCCGGACATAACGGTTGAAAATGTTCATTTGAGTGATACTCTCATGACACTTTCATATAATCTTTCACACAATATCACGCACAACAGCAAGGAGGCAAAATAATGGAAAACTCTCTCAACATACACAATATTGACATTCAGGATTTTATTAAGACCGTCGACAAATGCAAGGGCGATGTGTTCCTCGAAACCGATGAGGGAGATTGCCTTAATCTCAAGTCAAAGCTTTGCCAGATGGTTGGTCTTGCAAACATACTCAACGGTGTTATGGTTTCCGATGCCCGAATTCGCTGCACCGATCCCGATGACGAAACACTTCTGTTCCGTCTTAACCTGTATCATGAGGTGCCGGGTGAGGAAAAATAAATATGTACGGCAAAGCCGCTCTGTCTGCTGACGGAGCGGCTCATTTTTTTTACAGCTTCAGTGTTTTCAGGTATTGCTTCTGCTCGGGAGTGATTCGACGGCTTTCGACAGCCTTGTATGGCTCTGTTATGCGTTGCAGGGTCTAAAATTCGACTCTCAAGATAGAAAATCACGCGATCGTACTGTTTTGCAAGCGCCGTTGCGAAATACCACGCACACATCATGCTTACATAATAGTCTTCACAGCGGATGTCGGCGACCTGCCGTGAGACAGAATCCTCATAAAGCTCATCCAAATAGTAGGTCATAAGCTCCTTTATAC
>CAZDEI010000142.1:0-3428 GCA_964504325.1 uncultured Eubacteriales bacterium
GGGTATCGGGCTCAACCGTTTCGGTGCTCGTTCGTCCCACCGACGGCGCCGTTGCCTACACACTCACAACATCCGCATATTCGGGTCAAAGCGTTTCGATAAAAAGAGACAAGAATAATAAATTCTCTCTCCTTCTCAACGGAACGGCCGTAAGCGGCTCGGAAATAAATCTTGCCATGCCCTCCAAGCTGTATGCGGGTGCATCGGTGATTGGCGGCACGGGAGCCTTTACTGTATCCGCCTCGGCAGACGGTAAAAAATACTTTGACGATTTCAGCGGAACGACCCTTTCCTCCATGTTCAACAGCGGAAACGGTCTGACCCCCTCTGACGGCAAGCTGACCCTTCCCTCAAGCGGCAGGCTCACCTCGACCGTCCCCGCTCACGATTGGACCTATAAGGCCTCGCTTTCCTACACTCCGACCACCGCAGGCGATTGGAGCGGTGTAATAGCATGTCAGGACGAAAGCTGCTATGTGGTAGCCGGAAGAACCTACCTTAACGGCAAGGTCAATGTTTTCCTCGGAAAATACATTGACGGAAGGCTTGCTATAATTGCAAGCACGGAGGACAGCTCGCCCAACTCGGATATCGTTGTACAGCTTCAGCGAATCGGAACCTCCTTTACCGCCGTTTATTCCTACGACGGTGTCACCTGGTACGATTTTGACGGAGCCTTTGTCTTCGCGAATTTCTCCGAGTGCAGTGCCGGTGTTGCCTGCAGAGGCGGAGCAACGGCAGTCTGTGACTTTGTTTCCTTCGGAAGTGCAATATCCGACATGTACTCCACCAACACTCCGCACACTCCCTCGGTGGATTCACTCACCTTTAAGCGTCCGAGTGTCAGCAGTTATCGCCTGCAGACCGTTTCGGGCAATTGGACCAACTCGTCCGAGGGCTTCCTGCAGACCGTGCAAAGCGGTGTAAATCAGCTTGCGATTCCCAATGTAAGCTTCGAAAGCTTCCGTGTCGAGGCCACCTTCAAGAACGAAACGGGCACCGGCAGCAGCGGTATTTCCTTCGGAAAAACAAGCTACAGCAATGACTACGATTATGCCTATTCGATAAGATACGGCACCGACCGCAAGCTTTATCTCTACGCGGGCAACAGCATTATAACCTATCAGGATGTAAGCAATATGCCCGAGGAGCTTCGTATAGTTGCGGAGTATCTCAACGGTCGGCTCATCGTATATGCGGGACCCGACGCAGTTCCCCTTATTTCCGCGGAAATCAACACAAAGGGCTATATTTCCTTCTTTACCGACGGAGTCACCGCAAGGGTAATGAACTTCAACGCAGGCTCCTATGGTGCTACCCTTTACGGATATCTTCCCTCGGTCGAATCCTCACCGTCCTATATAAAGCTGAGTGCGGCAAGCTCCAATTATGCATCGGTCCGCAACACGGCAATGACCGAATACATCATAAGCACCAAGCTCACCCTTTCTCGGTTTAACGACGGTGATTACGAGGCAGGCTTGATTCTTTCCTCCTTTATGGGCTCGCGTGTCGGAAGCTATGACGGTCTTTATGTGTGCGTCTCCTCAGACGGAAAGCTGCACCTTAAGAAAAACGGCACCGATGTCTGCACTCCCTATACGCTCGACGACATCACCTCGGATATTGTGCTTCTGACCGCCAAGCAGGGCAAGACCTACAAGGTATATGTCAATTATCACGACACTCCCGCGCTGACCTATACCGATTCGGTGCTTCAGGGCGGAGCGATATCGGTCACAGGCAAGAATTCCTCCTCGACCTTCTCGGGTCTGTGCAGCTACGAGCTTTCCGCAAACGAAAGCATTGAAAGCACGCCAATCTTCAAAAGCTGGCTCGACGGACAGCTCGGTGTTGACAATATGCACAGATATGACGACGATCTGAGCAGCAGCTCCACCGAAAAGAATTACTACGCCTACACCGGCTCCTGGGAATTCAAGGACGGCGTTTTGAAGAATAACGACTACTCCTCCTGGGATGCAGGCATAACCTACACCGGCTCCTCCTATTCGGATGCGATCATCAGCTTTAAAATGAAGCTTGATTCTCAGGGCGGATATGCGGGTATAGGCTTCAGGAAGGCAAGTCAGTCCGGCAACTCCAACAAGGACGGTGTCACCCTGCTCGTCTACCACGGCTCGATCAATTTCAGCAAGGCGGACACAAGCGCCTCCTGGGCGATGAAGCCGCTCGCCTCGGTAAATGTCACCACCGAGCGCAACAGGTGGTACAGCTACACACTTGTCTGCGTCGGCAGCAATGTCAAGCTCTACCGTGACGGCGTATTCCTGCTTGAATATACCGACGATGAATTTATGCGCGGCTTTGTCACCTTCAGATATGCCAACTCCTATGTTCAGTTTGACGATATATCCCTCGTTCCGATACACGAAGCCGAGCTTCCGGCCTACAGCAGCTCCGACGATATAGCAGATCTGCTGACCTATATGCAGGACGGAAGCGATATCACCACCTCCTTCATGAGCTCGGGCTCGGTAACGGTAACTGCCGGTCACCCACTGACGGTCGACGGAATCACCAACAGCTCGGCAAGCAGATATGCCGTCACCTACGATATATCTCTTTCCAGCATCACCACAGGTGCCTTCTTTGATACCGTATTGGGAGACGCAGTCGTCAACGGAAGACTGATACAGCTTATTTTCCGTACCTCCGTCAAATCGGCAGGCACACTTTCTCCCACCTGTCAGCTCGGATATATAAACGAAAGCGGCGCCTTTGTCACTCTCGGCAACACGGTCACACGCTATACCTCAGAGCTCACCTCCTGCAGCGTCACGGTTTACTTTGCAGAGGGAATCCTGCGTCTATTTATAAATGACAGCCTGATACTTGCAGAGCCGATTTCGCTCTCTGAGCAGAATGTAAAGAGCTTCTCTCCCCTGTTCGGAATAAGCGTTATGAATGCCACTGCTCAGGTCAGCAATATCAAGGCCTACTGCGGTGCGGTAACCGAGCCCGAAAACGATGTAACAAGCGGTATTTCGGTAAGCGGCAAGCGCGGTCAAATGCTTGTGACAGATAACACCACCGAGCTGTTCTGCGATGTTTCCTACGGCTCTTCGCTTTCGATTGAGGGAACCTTCAATGCGGTTAAAAAGACCTCTGCCGGCTTTGAGCTCGGCTATCTGCTCGGCACCTGTGTCTACAACGGCACACTTTCCGATATAACCGCAGTGGCCGTTCCCAACAGCGACAGGCTTTACATTCGAATAGGCGATACGACGGTTGCCACCGCGACCCTCAAAATGAAGATCATCAATATCGGCGAAAATGTGTTTGATGACAGCAATCCCGAGGCTCTGCCCCTGCCGCTTATGACGGATGTGTGCATTGAGGCCTCACTTTCCAAAAACGGAATGGTAAAGCTTCACGCCGAATGCGGTCCGGAGACCGTCGAGACC
>CAZDEI010000143.1:0-3428 GCA_964504325.1 uncultured Eubacteriales bacterium
ACTCGGTTGCCGTCACCGAAAGCAGCGACAGGCGACTTGCACGCACGGTGATCGAAAGCTCGGCAGACTCCACAAGAAGCATTCTTGTTCTCGATTCCATGCAGTCGGTCACGCTTGCCGAGGCCGAAGCGGGAGCAAGCTATCTCGGAATTTTCGAAAAAAATCTTAAAGTATTTAAGGAAGCAATAAATTAATGTCTCTTATAAAATGCAATGGGCTGTCGCTCGGTTATGATGGTGCGATTGCCGCCGAGGGTATAAGCTTTACCGTCGAAAAAGGCGATTTTTTGTTTGTTTTGGGCGAAAACGGCTCGGGAAAATCGACCCTTTTGAAGGCTCTTCTCGGAATTCATCCGCCTATAGGCGGCAGCCTTTCGGTTTCGGACGAGCTGAAAAACGGCGGCATAGGCTATCTGCCCCAGCAAACTCAGGTGCAAAAGGATTTTCCCGCCTCTGTATATGAGGTGGTGCTTTCGGGCTGCTCGGCCAAAAACGGTCTGCGCCCCTTTTATTCGGCAGAGCTGAAGCGGCGTGCCACGGATAAGCTGAAGCGCCTTCGTATAGAATCGCTTGTCTCGCGAAGCTACCGCTGTCTTTCGGGCGGTCAGCAGCAGCGTGTTTTGCTCGCCCGTGCTCTTGCGGCAGCCGATACAGCGCTTATTCTCGATGAGCCGACCGCAGGCCTCGACGCCGCCTCCTCCGCGGAAATGTACAGTGAGCTTGAAAGGCTCAACAGAGAGGACGGCATGACCGTGATAACCGTATCACACGATTTCGATGCTGCAAGGCGCTATGCCACCTCGGTGCTTTCGCTCGGCAGCAGCTTCTTTTTCGGCAGAGCCGAGGAGTATTTCGGCAGAGCCGTAAAGGGAGGTGCCGCACAATGACAGAGCTTATCTCAGCACTTGCGGAATACCTCTGCTATCCCTTTGTCCGCAATGCACTTATCGTCGGCGTGCTGATATCACTCTGCACCTCACTGTTCGGAGTTCCCTTGGTGCTTAAGCGCTTTTCCTTTATCGGCGACGGACTTTCCCATGTTGCCTTCGGCGCGCTTGCGATTGCCACCGTTTTAAGGCTCGAAAACAGCATGTATATAGTCCTGCCGATAACAGCTCTTGCTGCCGTGCTTTTGACCGTATCCTCCGAAAAGCGCAGACTGCGTGGGGATGCAATGATCGCGATGCTTTCGGTCGGCGCTCTTGCTGCAGGCTATCTGCTTTTGAATCTTTTTCCCTCGGGCTCCAATGTCGCGGGCGATGTCTGCAGTACTCTCTTCGGCTCGTCACTGATACTTTCGCTTTCTACGGGAGAGGTCATTCTCTGCATTGCACTTTCCGCAGTGACCGTATTTTTGTTTGTTTTCAATTACAACAGAATCTTCGCCCTGACCTTCGATGAGACCTTTTTGCGCACCTCCGGTGTGAACACACGGCTTTATTCTTTGATGACCTCCGTCGTAACCGCCGTAATAATCGTGCTTGCCATGAATCTTGTCGGCTCGCTTCTTATTTCCGCGCTTGTCGTCTTCCCTGCCGTTTCGGCCATGAATGTCTGCAGAAGCTTCAAATCGGTCACCGTCTGCTCGGCGATTGTATCGGTCACCTGCACCTTTGTGGGCATAATCGCCTCAATCGCCCTTGCAACACCTGTGGGCTGCACCGTCGTGCTTGCCGATGTGCTTGCTTACCTTGTGCTTTTCCTTGCTGGCCGTCTGCTGAAAAGAGGATAAATAAAATTCAGGACTCCTTACTTCGATGCCTGTCGAAATAAGGAGTCCCTTGTCGTTATGAGGAGCTGCTCTTAAAGCCGTGCACCCAATCCGAGCAATGATAATAAAAAAAGTATATCACAGAGGTTATTGCCCAGGTTATCGGATAGGCGAGATATATAAAGCGTATGTCATTGAAGAAATGCATAACGGCTGCTATGTAGGCTATTCTTAGAATACACCAAACCGACAGCATAACCGTCATCGGGACAACTGCCTTTCCCGCACCGCGGCAGACAGCCGCTATCAAATTCGAATAGGCAAGCAGAAAATAGAACAGTGCAACCGTTCGCGCCTGCATGGTGCCGTATTCAATCACCTGCGGCGAGCTGTCGAAAAGTCCTATCAAATACGGAGCTGCAAGGAAGACGATTATGCCTATCGTTTCAGCAAGCAGGACTCCGCCTATTATTCCGAAGCGTGCACCCTTTTTGGCTCTGTCGTACTTCTCCGCACCGAGGTTTTGGCTTATAAAGGTAGCTATCGCCATGGCGAAGCTCGTTATCGGCAAAAAGCCGAAGCCCTCGATCTTTGCATGAGTGCCGTAGGCGGCCGAGGCATACTTTCCGAAGGAGTTGATCTGAGTCTGTACTATTACATTCGCAAGGCCTATAACCGAATTCTGTATGCCGGACGGCATTCCGAAGCGAAGCATTTCCAAAAAGCTGTCGCGATGTATTCGCAGCCTTCGAAGCTCAATTCTGTAGACACTTTTTTTGCCGGTAAGATGCAGCAGGCAAAGCACTGCACTAACCGTCTGCGAAATCACGGTGGCAACGGCTGCGGACCACACTCCGAGCCCAAGCACCGAAACAAATAGCAGATCGAGCACTATATTTGTCAGAGACGAAATTATAAGGTAATAAAGCGGTCTGCGACTGTCGCCGAGGGCGTTCATAATTCCTCTCAGCATATTGTACATAACAAGCGAAAGGGCTCCCGAAAAGTAATATCGGAAATATTCGACGGCAAGCGGCATAACCTCGGGATCGGTATTCATCCAGGTGAGGAAAACCGGCGTGAATACGATTCCCGCAACGGTTAGCAGAGCTCCGCTTATCAGGCCCACGGCGACATCCGTATGAATCGCCCTCAGCACCTTTTCCCTATCGCCGGCGCCGAAATATCTTGAAATCGCGATTCCCGCGCCCATCGACAGGCCCTCGAAAAAGCTTATCATCAAAAAAATCAGCGTGCCGGATGAGCTTACGGCGGCAAGAGCCTCGGTTCCGAGACTTTTTCCTACTATGAAGGCATCGGCCGTATTGTACAGCTGCTGAAAAACCTGACTGATAAAAACCGGCAGTGCAAACCCGAGAATTACCGAGGACGGGCGCCCGACCGTCAGATCCTTTACTCCGCTTCTCATTATTTCCTCCGAAAAACGTATTTGTCATAAGACAGCCGAAATATTATACGCCTTAATGCGACAAAAATCAAGCCGTGGACCCTTGAGCCCTGCCCGATTTTTTGAAGCACCTGTTAAAGCTCCCGCCGTTTCCGTGCTTTTTTGACAGGATTCCTGCTTTTTCTGCTGCCGTTCCTCCTCAGCTCGGTAAAAATCAACTTAAATCAAAAAAAGGATTGACATTCCCCGCGCTTTGTGGTATATTATTTTAGCGCTCTGAAATGCTGGTGTAGCTCAGTTGGTAGAGCAG
>CAZDEI010000144.1:0-3409 GCA_964504325.1 uncultured Eubacteriales bacterium
GTCATACGCTTTGCCGTCATGGACTGACCGGCGATTACCGCATCTACTGTGCCGTTCTGCACTGCGGGAACCAGAGAGTCCCAATCCAGCTGCATAATCTCCAGCTCCCAGCCGTTGGCCTCGCAGAGCTTCTTGGCCATCATCACATCATAGCCGTTGGCATAACTGCCAGATGCATTCACAATGGGCACAGCGCCGTTGGAATCATCGGGCTGAGACCAGTTATAGGGTGCATAGGCGCACTCCATACCGACAACAAGCTTGCCGGCCGACTTTACTTTTTCAAGGTCGGCAGATGCATCTACGCCGCCGCAGCCCGAAAGGCAGCAGCAGGTGAGCAGTGCAACCGCAAGCAAGGCAAGAATTCTTTTGATATTCATTTTGATTTCCCCTTTCAAATACAAAAAAAGCCTGTGACCTCAAACAGAGGCACAAGCGCCGAAATAACAAACAGAAAAAGCTGTATGCTTTCGATAGCGCTCCGCAATTAACTGCGACAGTCCGACGGATATTCTCCGGCAGCCCAGAGGAACGGCTGTTAAGGCAAGGCCGTTCAACTTCGGCGGTATTCCCTTTCACGGTCGGCAAATGCCTTGTAACCCGACCGATACTGATGAAGCCCGCGCCTCTATCTGAAATTATGTATGGATTATACCGCAGCTTTTTGCTTTTGTCAACATTTATTTTGACCTAATTCCGCACCGTGGCATGTGAATATGTTGTATATATCCGTCAATAAGCGACATTTTCGACTGATAATTCGCCGTAAAATGTCGCTTATCGGTTTAATTCGCCTGCTCCGCCGCAGAATTTTCTGCGGTAGGCTTGTGTCTGCCTCGAAGCTATTTTGACTCCGAGTTACTGCTGTCGGCGGACGGATTGCCGTCAAAAACGGATTCAACCTTTGAGGTCATGCTGCTGATATTCGATCTTATATCGCTTTGGAGAGATGAGGTCTTATCTCTCGAGCAGCCTCCGAGCGTTCCCGCCGCTCCGAGCAGCAGTGCCGCAACCGCCGCGGCGGAGATTATTCCTTTTATTTTCATTTGATCACCCCGTAGTATTTTACCCGAGGATCCAAGGCTTATTCGTTTTCACTGCGGTCGGGATGAAAATGTCCGTAAATCGAATCGGCCGTACGCCTGTCTATTCCCGCGGAAATCAGCTGCTCCCTGTCTGCCGAGGCAATAGCCGAAACCGAGCCGAAATGCTTGATTAGAATTGCAGTTCTCGCCTTTCCGACCCCCTTGATCGAATCAAGCTCCGAGCTGACAGCCGCGCTTGACCTTGCCCTTCTGTGAAAGGAAATCGCGAAGCGGTGAACCTCCTCCTGTATTGAGGAAACAAGCGTGTAAACCCGACGGCTTGCCTTAATCTCTATATCCTCACCGCCTGCGGTGATCGCCCGCGTTCGGTGCTTGCTGTCCTTGACCATGCCGAATAGAGGAATATCAATACCGTGTGCTGCAAGAACCTCCCTGACCGCGGCGACCTGACCCTTTCCGCCGTCAAGCAGAATAAGGTCGGGAAGCTCTCCGAAGCCGCTGTCAGAGTCCGAGGCCTCATACTCCGACAGACGCCTGTCGAGCACCTCGGCCATTGATCTGTAGTCGTCCTGCCCCGAAAAGCCCTTTATCTTAAATTTTCTGTATTCGCTTTTTTGAGGAGCGCCGTTCTTGAATACCACCATTCCGGCGACATTCTCACTTCCTGCCGTGTTGGATATATCATAGGACTCAATCCTCACGGGAGCCTTGTTCAGCCCGAGTAGAGCGCGGAGCTCCTCAAGCGCGGCGGTGCCGCTGCCCGAATGCCCGAGCTCCCTTGCAAGCCGCTCGGCGGCGTTTTTCGCACACATCTCGCAGAGCTTGAGCTGCTCTCCTCTCTGCGGAACGAAAAGCTCAACCCTCCTGCCTGCAAGCTCCGAAAGCATTCTTTCGGTAAGCTCCGTATCATCCGGCGGCCGATCCGTCACTATTCGCGAAGGCGGAGTGTTTTCCGAATAATAGGCGGTTATGAATTCACCGTATGTCGCACCGATGCCGTCGGTCATTTCAAAGGCATACTCTCTGCGATCCGAAAGATCACCGTTTCTGAATATAAACACCTCAAAGCAAACGGTTTTACCGTCGTTTGCAGAGGCTATGACATCCTGCTGCTTGTAGCTTGAGGAGACCACCTTTTGCCTTTCGCCGAGCTTTTTAACCGCTGCTATTCTGTCTCTGAGCACGGCGGCGCGCTCGAATTGCATGCTCTCCGCGGCCTCGTTCATCTGTCTGCGAAGCTCGGCAAGAGCCTCACCCACTCCGTTTTTGATAAAGCTCACCGCATCCTCAACCGACCTGCGATATTCCTTTTCCGATATCATCGAGCAGCATGGTGCCGAGCAGTTTTTAATATAGTAATTCAGGCATGGACGGCAGCTCCCGCGTCCTTCACCGAGCGTTCGGCTGCAGGTAGGCAGCATGAAGATTCTGCAGGCGGCCTCAACCGCCTGTCTTACCGCTGCCGAGGAATAATAGGGACCGATATAATCGGCGCCGTCGTCCTCAAGCTGCATTGCCGCGCTGAGACGGGGCCAGCCGCTTCCGCCCACACGGATATAATGATAGCCCTTATCGTCCTTGAGAAGAATATTGTACTTCGGCTGATGCTTTTTTATGAGGGAGCACTCGAGCATGAGTGCCTCATATTCACTGTCGCAGACGATATACTCGAAATCCTCGACATTTGAGACCATTTTAATGACCTTTTCGCCGTGACCTCTGTGAGAGCCGAAATACTGACTGACACGGTTTCTCAGGGCCTTTGCCTTGCCGACGTATATTATTTTACCCGAGGAGTCATGCATTATATAAACTCCCGGCTGAAGAGGCAGTGACATTGCTTTTTTCCTTAGTCTTTCCTCGTTTTCAAAATCAAAAGCCAATTCGGTCGCCTCCCTTTTATCCTACGATAATTATACAAAATGAAGATTTTATTTGCAACCGCTAAATATCTGTGTTAAAATATCTCTGTGAGATGACCGAACGGCTGCGGTCGACCGTCCGCAAGGGCGACTCGACTGAGGAAAGTCCGAGCCCCGCAGGGCAGAATAGCGGCTAACGGCCGCCGAGGGTGACCTTAGGGAAAGTGCAACAGAGATATACCGCCGTATGGCTTTTGTGACTGAAGTGTTTACACTGCCCATACGGTAAGGGTGGAAAGGCGAGGTAAGAGCTCACCTGTCACATGGGAACATCGTGACACTGTAAACCCTATTCGGAGCAACGCTGACTGTGGCTATACATTTGCCCGATGTGCCACGAAAAGCGGCTTGAGTGGCGGAGCAATCCGTCATCGAGATAGATAACCGTCCGCGACAGAACTCGGCTTACCGACCGACTCTTTTTTTTACACCACGCAATAG